>NZ_JBXAHL010000001.1:601912-673649 GCF_058795055.1 Cupriavidus sp. GW823-FHT06D04
CCGCCTGGCCGATCTCGGCCTGGCGGCCAGCGCTGTATTCGCCGGCGACACGGCCGCGGATGCCGTGGGCAAAGTTGGCGATGGCCGCCAGCGGCGTGTTCAGTTCGTGCGCCAGAAAGGCCAGGGTCTCGTCGATCGCCATCAGCCGGTGCTGGCGCAGGGTGCGCTCGCGGTGGCGCTCGGCGGCGCGTGCCAGCACCTCGCGCAGGTCGGCCACGCTCAGCGGCTTTTCCAGGATGCGGAAGACTTCGCCGCTGTTGACCGTTTCCAGCAGCACATCCTTGTCGGCATAGGCCGTGACCAGGATGCGCACGATCTGCGGGTATTCCTGCGCCACCTGGCGCAGCAGCTGGCCGCCGTCGCGCCCGGGCATGCGGAAGTCGGTCACCAGCACCGCCACGCGGGCAGGGTCCGCGCGCAGCACTGCCAGAGCCTCGTCGGCGCCGTCTGCCACCAGCACCTCATAGTCGCCGCCGGCGGCCCGGGCGAAATACTTGCGGGCCATCTCCTCGTCGTCGACATAGAGAACGGCAAGCCGTGCCTGCTTCACTTCGCTCATGGCTGGTTACTCCGCACGCGGCAGGTCGAAGCTGAACGCGGTCCACTGGCCCAGTTCGCTCTCGGCATACAGCTGCCCGCCGTGGCGCTCCACCACCGCGTAGCTGATCGACAGGCCCAGGCCAAGCCCCTGCCCCACCTCGCGCGTGGTGAAGAACGGCTCGAACACGCGCGCCAGGTTTTCCTGGGGGATGCCAGGGCCGTTGTCGCGCACCATGATGTGCAGGCGGTGGTTGTCCCACCGGGCCGTGGTATGGATCGCCGGCGCGGCCGTGCCCGCCTTGCGCATGGCCAGCGCGGCATTCGAGAACAGGTTGATCAACACGCCGATGATGGCCGCCTCGTCGCCCAGCACCAGGGTGTCGGCAGGCAGTTCGCGGCTGAGGCTGACGCCGCGCAGCTCATGCGCGGTCAGCCGGATCGACGAATCGAGCGCCTTCTCGAACAGGAACGGCGTGCCTTCCACCTCGGCGCCCGGCTTGCGGTAGGCAAAGGTCTTGAGGTCGGAGACGATATGCTGGATGCGCTGCATCCCCTGCTTGGCGTCGACCAGGCACTCTTCCAGCGAAGGGTTCTCCTTGGCCTGCGGCTCTTCCATCGCCACCTCGATCGCCATCAGGCAGAAGTTGACCGGGTTGTTCACCTCGTGCAGCAGCCCGGCCGCCAGCGTACCGATGGCGGCCATCTTCTCCTGCTGCAGCATCTGGCCCTTGATGTCGGCCAGCCGGCGGTTGATCACCTCGAGCTCAGTATTCTTCTCGGCGACCTCGTCCTTCAGACGGAACAACATGAAGCGCGCCCGCTCGTTGAAGAAGGTATAGACCCCGCTGGCCGCCGCGGCGAACAGCAGGAACAGTGAATTGGCGATAAAAGCGCCCACCGGCTCGATGCCGCCGGGGTGGAACAGGCATGCCAGTACGTACAGCAGGTACGAGAGCACGCCGAACACCAGGTTCTGCCACAAGCCGAACGGCAGCGCGATGCCCGACGCGAAGATCGCGAGGTTAAGCCCGACGTAGTATGGCGACTGCGCCCCTTCAGTCTGCCAGATCATCCACGCAATCATGATCTGTGGCAGCAGCAGCCACGTCAGCGTCAGCCATGGCGCGAAGCGGCGCCCCGCAGCGCTGTACAGCACCACCACCACGCCCGCGATCAACAGCGACACCAGCACGCGCGCCACCCCGAAGGCAAGCTGCTGCTGCGGATACTGGCCGTAATCGAGTCCGACGCCGAGCAGAACCAGCGCGATCGCGGTATAGGCGCCGCCACGGCTGAATGCCAGGCGAAAGTCAGCCAGCTCGGACTGGTAGCCGGCGTAGAGTTGGTTGGTGCTCATGGCGTGCCCCGCAAGGACTGCTTCAGTCAATGGTGGCTTCCGCAAATACGTTGACGCCGGTGGCATCGCCGTAAATGCGGTGCGAGTGCGAATTTTCAGGCAGTAGCTGCGCCATGCCCGCGTCGTCGCGGTAGATCAGGTACCACTCCAGCAGGTGTTCCATGCCGAATTTCTCAGGATTGTCGACGTGGACGTTGGTTACCAGAATCTGCCCTCCGTGCCGCGAGCGGGAGGCGAAATACGAGAGTAGCCGCGTACACACCTTGTCGGACAGGTAGTCGAACAGGCCCGCACAATAGACCGCGTCGAACTCCCTTGCACT
Organism: Cupriavidus sp. GW823-FHT06D04; assembly: GCF_058795055.1. Taxonomy (NCBI): domain Bacteria; kingdom Pseudomonadati; phylum Pseudomonadota; class Betaproteobacteria; order Burkholderiales; family Burkholderiaceae; genus Cupriavidus; species Cupriavidus sp. GW823-FHT06D04. Next base: position 604,132 of record NZ_JBXAHL010000001.1, read on the forward strand.
GGTATCGTCCGGCGAGATGCGCCGCTTGAGCAGTTCATGCACGGACTGGTGCACCATCTCGACGGCAACCTTGCTCCCGGCGCTGGTGGCCGAGCGTTCGATCGTGCTACGCGTGAACTCCAGCGTCTCTTCGCTGAAGTCGACCAACTGGAACGACAGCAGTTCGGGGTTGGGGTATTCGCGCACGAAGCGCTGGATCTCGAAGGCAGGGCCGCAGCCCACGTTGAGCACGCGGAACGGCCGGCCAGCGGCGCGCGCGCGATCGGCTTGGCGCGTCAGGAAATCGATCAGCAGTTCGATGCGGTTGCGGTGCGCGGTCGCCACCGCCGCCTTGAGGAAGGCGGTGTTGACGATCTGGAAATAGGTGGTGGGACCCTGCTGCGGGTCGTTCAGGATCTGGTTCACCATCTCGTAGTCGCCGGCATAGCCGAGCGGCTTGGTGAAGGTGCGGTATACGAACGGCGCCCGCAGCAAGAGCGGGTGCAGCGCCGACTGCGCGTAAGTGCGGTGCACCGGCGCGATCTCCGGATCCACGCGCTGGGCCTCGCCCTCAAGCCAATCCAGGTAGGTCTTTGTCTTGACCATGATGGGCGTGGCCAGCTCGTAGAAGACGTCCTCGCGGAGCTTGCCTTCAATCTTTGGCAGCGATTCGGTCATGTCGACCTGCTCGACCCAGCGCGACACTTCGGACAGGAACGCGCGCATCTCGTTGACCACGATCTGGTAGTCGCGCCGGATATTGAAGCGCGTGTCCCAGTCCTGCACAAAAAGCTCGGCTTCGCGCGCGACTGACTTGGGCTCGTTGGTCAGGTCCGTCAGTTCGCGCCACTCGTCGATCAGCGTCAGCGACACCACGGCGGTCAGGCCGGTGTTCACCAGGCTCATCACCACGGCCTTGCCGAGGTAGGCGTTCTTGGCCCCCATGCGGACGCTGAGTTCGCTCAGCACCTCGCTGACCTGCACGATCGAATACGGATTGTAGATTTCCATCACCAGAGACTTTCTCTGGAGATTGATGATCGTGCCCCGCACCTGCTCGCCCTGCGAGTTGCGGAAACCAACTACCGGATCGATTTGCGTTTTGGAATACACGGTATTGCGCCAGGGAAAACCGAGAAACGCTGCGGACCGTACAGGCAAGGCGGAACGGCCAGGTACAGCATGAGGGGCGAGGAGGTCGCGGGGATGGCTACCGGTATCGGGACATGCAGCGAATGCTCATAGTGATGCGCTTTAGCCGGTTGCGGGCATGGCTGCCCCCGCCTTGGCAGGAGTAGCATTGCCCCGATCAAGGAGGAATTGCCGCGGGCCATTGTACTGTGCCCGTCGGGGGTCGTACAACCAAGTGCCCTGGCAGGCGCCTGAATGATGCCGGACAACAAAAAAGGCCGGCATGGCCGGCCTTGACTGCCTGGAAGCCCGGCGCAGCGGGCTGGCACGCTCAGTCCGCGCGCACGCCTTCCACCTGGATGGCGAGCTTGACCTCGGGCTTGAAGCCCATTTTCACGCCATAGTCCAGGCCGAAGTCGGCACGGTTGAAATGGCCCACGGCGTCGGCGCCGCAGGCTTCGCGCTTGAGCATCGGGTGCTGGATGCACTTGAAGTCGCGGATTTCCAGCTTAACCGGCTTGGACACGCCGCGCAGCGTCAGCATGCCGTCAACCTCGGTCGGCACGTCGCCCTTGAACTTGGAGAACTTGCCCTTGTAGACGGCCTCGGGGAAGGCTTCCACGTCGAACATGTCCGGGCCCTTGGCGTGCTGGTTCAGCTTGGCATTGCCGAAATCGATCGAAGCCGGGTCGATCTTGACCTCGACCGAGCCCGCCTTGGCGGCACGGTCCAGCGTGACCACGCCGCTGGACTTGTCGAACTTGCCGCGCCAGGTCGACAGGCCGCCCAGGTGGTCGGCCTCGAAGCTCGGGTAGGTGTGGGTCGGATCGAGGTTGTACGTCACGGTATTGGCCGAAGCCACGCCGAAAGCGGCAGTTGCGGAAATGGCCGCGACGGCGGCAACGAGGAAACGCAGTTTCATGAAATCTCCCGACAAATCAGGTTGGGGCGGAACGTTCTCAGGAACGTCGATTGGGTACGTCAGCGGAATACCGGCCTTGCTTCCTACTTCTTGGCCAGCACGATACGGAATTTGATCTGCACGTCGTCGGCCACCACGGAAGTGTCCTTCCATTCGCCGTCGCCGATATTGAAGACCGTGCGCTTGATCGGCAGCGCGCCCTCGAACACCTGGACCGCGCCTTCCTGGCGGTAGGTGGCGGGCACCACCACGTCCACGGTCTTGCCCTTGATGGTCAGCTTGCCGGCCACGTCGTACTTGCCCGGCGTGCCGTTCTTGATGCTGGTGGACTGGAACACGGCCTTGGGGTACTTGGCGGCGTCAAACCAGTCCTTGCCCTTCACTTCCTTGGTGGTCTCGGCGTCGCCGATCTCGAAGCTGGACACATCGATCTCGACCTTGGCCGACGAGGTCGCCAGCTTGGCCGGGTCGAAGCTGACCGCGGCATCGAACTTCTTGAACTTGCCTTCCATCGGCACGCCAATCTGGCGCGCGACCGCGGTCACCGAGCTCTTGGCGGCGTCAACCTGCGCCCAGGCCAGGTTGGCGGCAATGCCGGAGGCGGCCAGGACGGCGGCGATGACGAGCGAGCCGCGGCGGGAATTGCGTTTCATCTCAAAAAACTCCTGTCAGGGTCGGCGCAGCGCGCCGCGGTACGGAAAAAGTTGGCCGGGGCGGCGCCTCAGCGCAGGAACGGCAGCATCCGGCCCAGCGTGCCGTCGCGGTCGACGAACTGGTGCTTGACCGCCGCCGCTGCATGGACAACGACCACAGCCGCCATCAGGTAGTTCAGCCAGATATGGACAAATTTCAGTACTTCTTTCAGTTCGTCGTTCTTTTCCAGCAGCGCCGGCATCTTCCACAGGCCCAGGTAGACCACCGGCACGCCCGCGGCCGAGCTGTAGAGGTAGCCGCTGATCGGCACGATCACGATCAGCAGGTACAGCAGGTGATGGGCGCCGGCCGCAGCCCTGGCCTGCCAGGCCGGCGTGCCGGGCGCCACCGGCGGTGCCGCATGGGTTGCACGCCACAGCACGCGCAGCACGGCAACCGCGAAGATCGTCACGCCCAGCCACTTGTGCCAGGAGTAGAGCTTGAGCTTGGTCGGCGTCAGTCCCGGAATGCCCGTCATGTACAGGCCGAGCCCGAACGCGGCGAAGATCGCCAGCGCAATGACCCAGTGCAAGGCGATCGCGGTGGCACCGTAGCCGGTGGGGGCATTGGCGGTAGAACGCATCGGATTCCTCTCGCTCGCGCAGGAGCGTTTCACAATTTTGGGGAAGGCACCGGCGAGGGCGGACCCGCCCGTGCGCTTACGATTCTCGCATTATTGCGGCGGGCTGTGCGCCGATGAAGGACAGTCCTTCATTAAGTTATTCAAATGCTTTGAAGTGACATTCTGTCGCAAGCGGCACAAAGCCGCAGCGACCTGCCGGCCGCGCTGCGCCAGAAAAGCAAAAAGCCATCCTCACGGATGGCTTTTGCAGCACGTCGCCCCGATTCGGGGGCGGAATGTGGCGTCAGATGCGCTCGGCCAGCACCACGGCCTTGCCGATATAGCTGGCGGGCGTCATGTCCAGTAGCAGCTTCTTGGCGTCGTCGGGGATCGCCAGGCCGTTGATGAAGGTCTGCAGCGCCTCGCGCGAGATGCCCTTGCCGCGGGTCAGCTCCTTGAGCTGCTCGTACGGGTTGGGCACGCCGAAGCGGCGCATCACGGTCTGCACCGGCTCGGCCAGCACCTCCCAGCAGTTGTCCAGGTCTTCGTCCAGGCGCTCGGGGTTGGTTTCCAGCTTGCCCAGGCCGCGCAGGCAGGCCTCATAGGCCAGCAGGCTGTAGCCGAAGGCCACGCCGATATTGCGCAGCACGGTCGAATCGGTCAGGTCGCGCTGCCAGCGCGACAGCGGCAGCTTCTCGGACAAGTGGCGCAGGACCGCGTTGGCCAGGCCCAGGTTGCCTTCGGAGTTCTCGAAGTCGATCGGGTTGACCTTGTGCGGCATGGTCGACGAGCCGATTTCGCCGGCCTTGGTCTTCTGCTTGAAATAGCCCAGCGAGATATAGCCCCAGACGTCGCGGTTCAGGTCGAGCAGGATGGTGTTGGCGCGGGCGATCGCGTCAAACAGCTCGGCCATGTAGTCGTGCGGCTCGATCTGGATGGTGTAGGGGTTGAAGGCCAGGCCCAGGCGGGTCTCGATCACCTGCTTCGAGAAGGCTTCCCAGTCGAAGGTCGGGTAGGCCGACAGGTGGGCGTTGTAGTTGCCCACCGCGCCGTTCATCTTGCCCAGCAGCTCGACCTGCTCGATGCGCTGGATCGCGCGCGCCAGGCGCGCGGCCACGTTGGCCATTTCCTTGCCCAGCGTGGTCGGGCTGGCCGGCTGGCCGTGAGTGCGCGACAGCATCGGCTGCGCGGCATTGAGCCTGGCCAGCTCGACCAGGCGGGCGTGCACGCGCTTGAGCGCCGGCACCACCACGCCCTCGCGGGCGCCCTTGAGCATCATGCCGTGCGAGGTGTTGTTGATGTCTTCCGAGGTGCAGGCGAAGTGGATGAACTCGCTGGCGGCTTCCAGCTCGGCGTTGCCCTTGACCTGTTCCTTGAGCCAGTACTCGACCGCCTTCACGTCATGGTTGGTGACGGCTTCGATTTCCTTGATGCGGGCGGCATCGGCCTCGCTGAACTTGTCCACCAGCGCCAGCAGCGCGGCCTCGGAGGCGGCCGAAAACTTCGGCATGTCGGGCAGGCCGGCCTGCGCCAGCGCGATCAGCCAGTGCACCTCGACCTTGACGCGGTTGCGCATGAAAGCGGCCTCGGACAGCCATTCGCGCAGCGCATCGGCCTTGGCGGCGTAACGGCCATCGATCGGGGACAGGGCGGTGAGCGGCGAAAGCGAAGAGGAGGTCATGCTGGAAACCGGGAAAAGGGAGGCAATGGAAGAAGGCGACGAACAAGGCGCGCCGCGGGGGCTGGCGCTGTCAGCGTTGGCGGCGGGAGGGATCGAAAAAGCGACTTTATGCGGCCGGATGCGTCCAAAACGCAATGCCGGCAGGCCCGCCGGCGCTGCGCAACGCGGGATTTTACCACCCCTGCCCCGGCTCCGGGCAGCGGTAAAGCGCCGCCGCGGGGCATCGGTGCGCAAGCCCGCATTCGCCACGCACCGCGGGTATACTCGCGCACGCCGTTCCAGTAGCCTGTTATGAAGTGCATCGGGCAAGCCGCGTGCCCCACCGCCGCTGCCGCAGAGCGACGATGCACTTCATAACAAGCTCAAGGGGAGAACATGAAGCTGTATGCGTCCCGGACCAGTCCCTACGCGCGCAAGGTGCGCGTGGTGATGGCCGAGAAAAAGATCGAGTGCCAGCTCATCGAAGAGGATGTCTGGTCGCCCGAGACCAGGATCGGCCAGTTCAACCCGCTCGGCAAAGTGCCTTGCCTGGTCATGGAAGACGGCGGCGCGATCTTCGATTCGCGCGTGATCGTCGAATATGTCGACACCTTGACGCCGGTCGGCCGGATGATCCCGCAGGGCGGGCGCGAGCGCCTGGAAGTCCGCTGCTGGGAGGCGCTCGCCGACGGCCTGCTAGACGCTGCGCTGCTGGTGCGCCTGGAGGCAACCCAGCGCGAGCCGCACGAGCGCAGCGAGCGCTGGGTGCAACGCCAGCGCGGCAAGATCGACGCGGCGCTGGTGGCCATGGCGCACGGCCTGGCCGACCGCCCCTTCTGCACTGGCACGCACTATTCGCTGGCCGACGTGGCGGTGGGCTGCGCGCTGTCCTACCTGGACTTCCGCTTCCCCGAGATCGCCTGGCGCGAGAGCCATCCCAACCTGGCGGCGCTGGAGGAAAAGCTGTCCAAACGCCAGTCGTTTATCGATACGGAGCCGCCGCGCGGCTGATCCGCAGCGGCCGACAAGAAAACACCCGCCTCGAGCGGGTGTTTTTTCGTGCAGCGGCAGCGCTTACTGGATGATGCCGCCGCCCAGACAGATGTCGCCGTCATACAGCACCGCCGACTGGCCGGGCGTAACCGCCCATTGCGCCTCGGCAAACCCGAGCGTCAGCGCGTCGCCGTCCACCGCCTGCACCGTGCAGGCGGCATCGCTCTGGCGGTAGCGCGTCTTGGCCGCCATCGGCGCGCCCGCGGCAGGCGGCTCGCCGGCCACCCAGGACAGGTCCGACGCGGTCAGCACCGGCGTCAGCAGCCACGGGTGGTCGTGGCCCTGCACCACGTAAAGCGTATTGTTCGCCATATCCTTGCGCGCCACATACCAGGCATCGCCGTTGCCGTCGCGGCTGCCGCCCAGGCCAATGCCCTTGCGCTGGCCCAGCGTGTAGAAGGCCAGGCCGATATGCTCGCCCACGACCTTGCCCTCGGGCGTCTTCATCGGGCCCGGCTTGGTCGGCAGGTAGCGGTTCAGGAAATCGCGGAACGGGCGCTCGCCGATAAAGCAGATGCCGGTGGAGTCCTTCTTTTTCGCGTTCGGCAGGCCGATCTCGGCGGCAATCTCGCGCACGCGCGTCTTGGGGATCTCGCCCAGCGGGAACAGCGTGCGCGACAGCTGCGCCTGGTTCAGCCGGTGCAGGAAGTAGCTCTGGTCCTTGGTATGGTCGAGCGCCTTGAGCAGCTCGAACCGGCCGGCCGCGTTCTGCCGCACGCGCGCATAGTGGCCGGTGGCGATGGTTTCCGCCCCCAGCGACATGGCATGGTCGAGGAAGGCCTTGAACTTGATCTCGGCATTGCACAACACGTCCGGGTTGGGCGTGCGCCCGGCGGAGTATTCGCGCAGGAAGTCGGCAAAGACCCGGTCCTTGTACTCGGCGGCAAAGTTGACCGCCTCCACGTCAACGCCGATCAGGTCGGCCACCGACACCACGTCCAGCCAGTCCTGGCGCGTGGAGCAGTACTCGCTGTCGTCATCGTCTTCCCAGTTCTTCATGAACAGGCCGATGACCTCGTAGCCCTGCTGCTTGAGCAGCCACGCGGTCACCGATGAATCGACCCCGCCCGACATGCCCACGACGACACGTTTTCCCGCACCACTCACAGCTGCACTCCCAGCGGGACGGCCGCGGCCAGCGCCGACGGGTGCGTGTACAAGGCGTCCAGCGCAAAGCGCTTGCCGGCCAGGTAGTCGTTGACGCAGGCCATCACCAGCGGCGAACGGTGACGCTCCGGGCAGGCGCGCAGTTCTTCCGCGCTCATCCAGACCGTGCGCACGATGCCGGTATCGAGCTGGCGGCCGGCGTCGAGCGAGCCGAGGTCGCCGGTAAAGGCAAAGCGCACATAGGTCACATCGGTGCCGGTGCGCGACGACAGCGAACGGCCCATGTAGCAGCCCAGCAGCGCGCGCGGCTCAAAGGTGTGCGCGGTCTCTTCCAGGGTTTCGCGGATCACGGCGCGGATCAGGCTCTCGCCCGGGTCCAGGTGCCCGGCGGGCTGGTTCAGGCGCAGCCCGTCGGCGGTTTCCTCTTCGACCAGCAGAAAGCGTCCACCGCGCTCGATCACGGCGGCAACGGTCACGCTGGCATTCCAGTCACTTGACATGATGCTCAATTTTTAGGCAATCCCGCATTCTACCGGTTGCGGGCCCATCGTGCAGCGCCGCCGACCCGCCATGGCCCCCGGCCGATGAGCCCGCCTGGTGCTGAATTGCCGGCTGCAACTACCCTTTGGCGGTCGCCGCAAAAGCCGACCGGCCGGTCACCGTTGAACGTCAGATTCCTGTAAGCTGCGAAAAAATTGTTGCGCTGCGGCTTAAGCCTGCGGCGCGCACGGGCCAGCCGTCGGTCCGCCCAACCAGACAAGACGCCAGCTAAAGGAGAAATTGACGATGTACATCGGCATCCCGCAGGAGACGCGGGCCGGCGAGACTCGCGTCGCCGCCACCCCGGAGACAGTCAAGAAGTACGTCGCCCAGGGCCACAAGGTGGTCGTGCAGGCCGGCGCCGGCGTAAGCGCCAGCCAGCCCGACGGCGCGTATGAGGCGGTCGGCGCCACCATCGGCACCGCAGCCGAAGCACTGGGCGCGCAACTGGTTTTGAAGGTGCGCGCGCCGGACGCCGCCGAACTGGCGCAGATGAAGCCAGGCGCCGTACTGGTCGGCATGCTCAATCCCTTCGACGCCGAGAACAACGCGCGCATGTCCGCTGCGAACATCACCGCCTTTGCCCTGGAAGCCGCGCCGCGCACCACGCGCGCGCAGAGCATGGACGTGCTGTCGTCGCAGGCCAACATCGCCGGCTACAAGGCCGTGCTGGTGGCCGCGCACCACTACCAGCGCTTCATGCCGATGCTGATGACCGCTGCCGGCACCGTCAAGGCCGCGCGCGTGCTGATCCTGGGCGCGGGCGTCGCCGGCCTGCAGGCCATCGCCACGGCCAAGCGGCTCGGTGCGGTGATCGAGGCCTCCGATGTGCGCCCAGCGGTCAAGGAACAGATCGAATCGCTCGGCGCCAAGTTCCTCGACGTGCCCTTCCTCACCGATGAAGAGCGCGAGATCGCCCAGGGCGTCGGCGGCTATGCCCGCCCGATGCCGCCGGACTGGATGAAGCGCCAGGCCGAGCTGGTGCACCAGCGCGCCGTCCAGGCCGACATCGTCATCACCACCGCACTGATCCCGGGCCGCAAGGCGCCGGTGCTGCTGCAGGAAACCACCGTGGCGCAGATGAAACCCGGCTCGGTGGTGGTAGACCTGGCCGCGGCACAGGGCGGCAACTGCCCGCTGACGGTGGCCGACGAAGTGGTCAACCACAACGGCGTCATCATCATCGGCCACACCAACCTGGCCAGCATGGTCGCGGCCGACGCCTCGGCGCTCTATGCCCGCAACGTGCTGGACTTCCTCAAGCTGGTCGTCGACAAGGACGGCCAGTTCACGCTGAACCTTGAAGACGACATCGTCGCGGCCTGCCTGATGTGCAGGGACGGCCAGATCGTGCGAGAGGCGGCGTAATTTCCACGGGAGCCGTGCGCCCACTGCTTTTGCATCAAATATAAGGACGTATCACCCATGCAACGCATCATGCTCCGCGCCAAGCTCCACCGCGTCACCGTGACGCAGGCGGACCTCAACTACGAGGGTTCGTGCGGCATCGATCAGGACCTGCTGGACGCTGCCGACATGAAGGAGTTCGAGAAGATCGAGCTGTACAACGTGAACAACGGCGAGCGCTTCTCCACCTACATCATCAAGGGCGAGCGCGGCAGCGGCGAGATCTCGCTGAACGGCGCCGCGGCGCGCCGCGCGCACCTGGGCGACCAGCTGATCATCTGCACCTACGCGCCGATGAGCGACGAGGAGATCGCCGCCTACAAGCCCAAGGTCATCCTGGTGAACGAGAACAACGGCATCAAGGAAATCAAGAAGTTCTGATGGCGGCCTGCCGCAGGGTTGCTCCCCTCTCCCGCTTGCGGGAGAGGGAGCGCGCCGTCAGTCAGAGCCACTGGCCCTTGGCACGCCGTAATGCAGCAAAGAAAAAACACAGTAAAACGCCGCATCCCGGATTCAAAGCAACGGAGGAGAAGTCGATGGAGATGGTGAACCACACGGTGATCAACCTGATCATCTTCGTGCTGGCGATCTACGTGGGTTACCACGTGGTCTGGACGGTTACGCCAGCCCTGCATACACCCCTGATGGCGGTGACCAACGCGATCTCGGCGATCATCATCGTCGGCGCCATGCTCGCCGCGGGCCTGACCGAAGGCGGGGTCGGGCGCGTGATGGGCACGCTGGCAGTGGCACTGGCCGCGGTCAATGTGTTCGGCGGCTTCCTGGTCACCCAGCGCATGCTGGAGATGTTCAAGAAGAAGGAACCGAAGGCCAAGGCGCCTGAGGCCAAGCCGGCGCTGGCCAGGGAGGGCGCGTGATGACCGGTCTTGTCAGCATGAACCTCGTCACCCTGCTCTACCTGGTGGCCTCAGTCTGCTTTATCCAGGCGCTCAAGGGCCTGTCGCACCCGGCCTCGGCGCGCAAGGGCAATGCCTTCGGCATGATCGGCATGGCCATTGCCGTGGTGACCACGCTGGTCCTGATCATCAAGCTGAAGAATGAATTCCTCGCGGCGGGCACGGCCCAGTCGTCGGTGGGCACGGGCCTGGCGCTGATCTTCGCCGCGCTCGTGGTCGGCGGCGGCATCGGTGCCTACGTGGCGAAGAAAGTGCAGATGACCAAGATGCCCGAGTTGGTCGCGGCGATGCACTCGCTGATCGGCCTGGCCGCGGTGTTCATCGCGGTGGCGGCAGTGGCCGAGCCGGCGGCGTTCGGCATCAGCCCGGCAGGCTCGCACCTGATCCCGCTGGGCAACCGCATCGAGCTCTTCATCGGCTGCTTCGTCGGCGCGATTACGTTCTCGGGCTCGGTGATCGCCTTCGGCAAGCTGGCCGGGCGCTACAAGTTCCGCCTGTTCCAGGGCGCGCCGGTGGTGTTCGCCGGCCAGCACTGGCTGAACCTGCTGCTGGCGGTGGCAATGGTGGGCTTCGGCGTCATCTTCTTCCTGTCGCAGGACTGGCTGCCGTTCCTGATCATGCTGGCGATCGCCTTCGTGCTGGGCGTGCTGATCATCATCCCGATCGGCGGCGCCGACATGCCGGTGGTGGTGTCGATGCTGAACTCGTACTCGGGCTGGGCAGCGGCGGGCATCGGCTTCTCGCTGAACAACCCGATGCTGATCATCGCTGGCTCGCTGGTGGGCTCCTCCGGTGCGATCCTGTCGTACATCATGTGCAAGGCGATGAACCGGTCGTTCTTCAACGTGCTGCTGGGCGGTTTCGGCGGCGCGACGGCGGCGGCGGCGACGGGCGATCAGCAGCAGCGCCCGGTCAAGTCGGGTTCCGCCGACGATGCCGCGTTCCTGATGGGCAATGCGGAGACGGTCATCATCGTGCCGGGCTATGGCCTGGCCGTGGCGCGCGCCCAACACGCGCTCAAGGAACTGACCGAGAAGCTGGCGGAAAAGGGCGTGAACGTGAAGTACGCGATCCACCCGGTGGCGGGCCGCATGCCGGGCCATATGAACGTGCTGCTGGCCGAGGCCGAGGTGCCGTACGACCAGGTCTTCGAGATGGAAGACATCAACAGCGAGTTCGGCCAGGCCGACGTGGTGCTGGTGCTGGGCGCCAACGACGTGGTCAACCCGGCGGCCAAGAACGACCCCCAGTCGCCGATTGCCGGCATGCCGATCCTGGAGGCCTACAAGGCCAAGACCATCATCGTCAACAAGCGCTCCATGGCCGCCGGCTATGCCGGGCTGGACAACGAGCTGTTCTACATGGACAAGACCATGATGGTGTTCGGCGACGCCAAGAAGGTGGTCGAAGACATGTTCAAGGCGGTCGACTAAGGCCGTCCGCGCGCCGCGCGCAGGCCCGGGCCATCCCGGCCCTGCCGCGGGCGCTTCTCCCGCCCGGCGCCCGCCGGGCTCCTCCTGCCGCCGGCCCTGACTGCAAGGCCTGTCTTGCAAGGCAGCCGTGGCGCGCTATACTGGCCTGCGAATGCGCACACCGGCTTGCCGCTTGCGCCACGCCTGTGCCTAACCACTGCGCCGAACCCCTGCCCGCCGCTCCATGACCTTCAACCCGCACGACAGGAACCTGTCGGTCTTCCATCACCCGGTCCTGACCGTCCTGGTCGATGACAGCAAGTCGTTCATCGACAGCCTGGCGTTCCAGATGGATGCCTCGCGCGCGGTGATCACCTTCACCGATCCGCGTGAAGCGCTGCAATGGATCCGCGAGGCCTATGCCACCCGCTTCCCGGGCTTCCTGCCGGTGCGCGTGACGCACGACGACCTGACCTTCCTGACCGAGCGGCGCACCGTGCAGCTCGACATCGACCGCATCTACCGCCAGATACACGACTTCAAGCGCTTCCTGCAGCCGGGCGTGGTGGTGGTCGACTATTCGATGCCGCAGATGGACGGGCTGGAATTCTGCCAGGCGCTGCAGGACCTGCCCTGCAAGACCATCCTGCTGACCGGCACCGCCGACGAGAGCATCGCCGTGCAAGGCTTCAACCACGGGCTGATCGACCGCTACGTGAAGAAGCATGAAAGCAATATGGTCGAGCGGCTGGACCAGGAAATCGAGGCCATGCAGCAGGCGTACTTCGCCACGCTGTCGCGCACGCTGCGCGAGCTGCTGACGCGGCATTCGTTCTCATTCCTGTCCGATCCGGCCATCACCGAGCGCGTGCGCCAGCTCATCGCGCGCTATGGCTTTGTCGAGTACTACCTGTACCCCAACCCGGCCGGCATCCTGCTGCTGACCGCGCAGGGCCACGCCACGCTGATGGTGATCGAGACCCGCGCCGGGCTGATGAGCCAGGTGGAGTCGGCCGAAGCCTACGACGCCCCCGCGGCACTGATCGAAGGCCTGCGCGAAGGCCGGCTGGTGCCGTTCTTCTGGCCCGGCAACGGCATGTACACGCCGGCGTGCGTGGACTGGGAACAATACTGCCTGCCGGCAGAGCGCTGCGAAGGCAATGAAGAATTCATCTATGCGCTGTTCGACCTGCCGCGCCACCTGCTGCAGGAGCCGGTGGTCAGCCTGCAGGGCTTCCTGGCGGACTTCAGCCGCAATCCGGATGCACTGACGGGGCGCAAGCGCCCCTGACCCCGCCGCCCGGCGCCGCGGGCGCCGTCAGTCCGCCTGCGGCACCCGGTTGGCGCCGCGCACCATGTCGAAGCGGAACAGCCGGCATTCGATATTGCCGTTGTAGAGCGGCGTGCGGCGCGACTCCTTGAGTCGCAGCCGGCGCGGGAAACCCATGTCGCCGGTAAACACCCACGCCTGCCAGCCCGCGAAATGCTGCTTGAGCGTGGTGGCAAAGGCACTGGCGAACTGGTTGGCGGCGGCCTCCTCCACCTCGTCGCGCGGCATCTCTTCCTCTGGCAGGCGGCGCTGGCCACGCACCGCGATGCGCTCGCCGTACGGGGGATTCATCAACAGCAAACCCGGCTCTTCAAAAGGCGGCTGCACGAAGCGCGCGTCCACCTGCTTGGTGCGCGCCTCGCCCGGCAGGCCGGCACGCTCCCAGTTGGCGCGCGTGATGGCCAGCATGTCAGTGGAGATGTCCGAACCCACCACCTGCAGTTCATCGGCCGAGGCCAGCATGCGGACGCGCTGCGCGTCCGACTTGAGCTTCTGCCAGGCCTTGGTGTCCATGCCCTTGAGCCATTCGAAGGCAAAGCTGCGGCTGCCGCCCGGCGCGATGCCCAGCGCCACCTGCGCGGCCTCGATCAGGAAGGTGCCGCTGCCGCACATCGGGTCGTAGAAAGGCCGGAAGGTCTGGCCCGGCACCCAGCCCGCCAGGCGCAGGATGCCGGCGGCCAGGTTTTCCTTCAGCGGCGCCTCGCCCTTCTCGGTGCGCCAGCCGCGCTTGAACAGCGGCTCGCCGGTGGTGTCGAGGTACAGCGTGCAGTCATGCTCGGTTAGATGGGCATAAATGCGCACATCCGGGCTGGCGGTATCGACGCTCGGGCGCGCGCCCACGCGCTCGCGCAGGGCATCGCAGACCCCGTCCTTGACGCGCAGCGCGGTGAAATTCAGGCTGCGCAGCGGCGACTTGTGCGACGTGATGTCCACACGCAGCGATTCATCGGGCGAAAACCACTGCTCCCAGCGCACGCCGCGCGCCAGCGTATAGATGTCGTCCTCATGCCGGTAGCCGCGCGCCGCCACGCGCATCAGCACCCGGCTGGCAATGCGCGAATGCAGGTTGACCGCATAGGCGGCGGCCATCTCGCCCGAGAAATTGACGCCGCCCGGCACTTCCTGGTGCACCGTGAACGGCGCCAGCGCGGCCATGCCCGGCATCGCGGCGATCTCGCGCAGTTCTTCGGCGAGCGCGCTCTCCAGGCCGCGCGGGCAAGGGGCAAAGAAGGCTTGGGTCATGTGTTGGGTATCCTACAAACAAAAACGTCCGCCGTAGCGGACGGGGATCTATCCGAAGCTTAGCTCAAGCCGCCGCCAGGGCGCGCTCGAGGAAATCCAGCCGGTCCTGGCCCCAGAAGGGCTGGCCGTCATGGACGTACCACGGCGCGCCGAATACGCCGGCCGAAATCGCGTCCTGGGTGTTCTGCGCATAGGCCGCCTGCACCGACTGCGCCTCGCTGGCCTTGAGCAGGCTGGCGCCGTCCAAGCCGGCCTCGTCGGCGATCTGCGCCAGCGTGGCGGCATCGGCGATATTGCGCTGCTGCGCCCAGACTGCCGCGCCAATGGCGCCGGTCAGCTGCATCGCGCGGGCGGTGCCGTGTGCCAGCTGCGCGGCGATGATCAGCTTGCTGGCCGCGTCGCCCGATACCGGGAAGAACGTCGGCTGCGGATGCAGCGGCAGGTCCAGGAATTCGCTCCAGCGCGCCAGCTCCACCAGGCGGTAGGCCTGGCGCTGGGGCGGGCGCTGCGACAGCGGCAGCCCGCCGGAGACGGAAAACACCTTACCCAGGTCGCACGGCTTCAGGTTCACCTGCGCGCCATGGCGTTCGGCGATGGCGGCAAAGCGCGCATGGCCCAGGTAGACGAACGGCGACTGCGGCGTCAGGTAATAGTCAACCAGCTTGCTCATTTCGGTTCCGCAACAGGATTGGCAACAACAGACCGGGCGCCAGGCTCAGAACGGCTTGACGACCACCAGGATCACCACCGCCAGCAGCACCAGCACCGGCAGCTCATTGAACCAGCGATAAAACTTGTGCGAGCGCGTATTGCGCCCCGCCTCGAACTTGCGCAGCAGCACGCCGCAGCCGTGGTGGTAGCCGATCAGCACCAGCACCAGCGCCAGCTTGGCATGCATCCAGCCCTGCCCCGCGCCGCGGCCGATGCCGTAGCCCAGGTACAGCCACAGCCCGAACACCACCGCCGGCACCGCCAGCATGGTCATGAAGCGAAACAGCTTGCGCGCCATCAGCAACAGGCGCTGTGTGCTGGCGGCGTCGGTTTCCATGGCCAGGTTGACGAAGATGCGCGGCAGGTAGAACAGGCCGGCGAACCACGAGACCACGAAGACAATATGCAGCGCTTTGACCCAGAGCATCGGCAGAGAGACGTTCGAGAACGATTGTTATTGTTGTTGGCGCGCGAGCGTCAGGTGCGGATCTCGCCGTGCCCGAATACCACGTACTTCAGCGACGTCAGCCCTTCCAGCCCGACCGGGCCGCGTGCATGCAGCTTGTCGTTGGAGATGCCGATTTCCGCGCCCAGGCCGTACTCGAAGCCATCGGCAAAGCGCGTCGAGGCATTGATCATCACGCTGGCCGAATCGACCTCGCGGATAAAGCGCATGCCCGCCGAGTAGTTCTCGGTGATGATCGAATCGGTATGGTGCGAGCCGTATTCGTTGATATGGGCGACGGCCTCGTCCAGTCCGGCCACGGTCTTGATGGCGAGGATCGGGGCCAGGTATTCCAGGCGCCAGTCTTCCTCCGCGGCATCGACCAGGCCGGTGAAGCCCGCCGCTTCCAGCGTGGCGCGGGTGGCCGGGCACACGCGCAGTTCGACGCCCTTCTCCTGGTAGATGCGGCACAGCGGCGGCAGCGCGGCGGCGGCGATGTCCTGCGACACCAGCAGCGTCTCCATGGTGTTGCACGGCGCATAGCGCTGCGTCTTGGCGTTGTCGCAGACGCGCACGGCCTTGTCCAGGTCGGCAGCGGCGTCGATATAGACGTGGCAGATGCCGTCCAGGTGCTTGATCATCGGCACGCGCGCTTCTTCCATCAGCCGCGCGATCAGGCTCTTGCCGCCGCGCGGCACGATCACGTCGACGTATTCAGTCATCGTGATCAGCCGGCCCACGGCAGCGCGGTCAGTAGTCTCGATCACCTGCACCGCCTCGGACGGCAGCCCGGCCGCGGACAGGCCCTCGGCCACCAGCGCCGCCAGCGCGGTGTTGGATTCGATTGCTTCGGAACCGCCGCGCAGGATGGTGGCGTTGCCCGACTTCAGGCACAGCGCCGCGGCGTCGATGGTCACGTTCGGGCGCGACTCGTAGATGATGCCGATCACGCCCAGCGGCACGCGCATCTGGCCGACCTGGATGCCGGTCGGGCGGAACTTCATGTTCGAGATCTCGCCGATCGGGTCGGCCAGGGCGGCGATCTGCTCCAGGCCCGCGGCCATGGTGGCGATGGCCTTGTCCGACAGCGTCAGGCGGTCGATAAAGGCGGCGTCCTGGCCGTTGGCGCGGGCGCGTTCAACGTCACGCGCGTTGACCGCCTTGAGCTTGTCGGCATCGCGGCGGATGGCAGCCGCGATGGTCAGCAGCGCGCGGTTCTTGTCGGCCGTGGAGGCACGCGCCATGGCGCGCGACGCGGCGCGGGCCTGGCGGCCGACGCGGTCCATGTATTGGTTGAGGTCGAGCTCGTTCATGTCAGTGGCCCTGGGGTGGTGGCCGTCAGTGTGTTTTCCGTCCCCCCGCCGCACGCGGCGGGGGGAAGCAAACCTGTGGAGTTGCGCGTTCAGCGCGCGATCATCAGGGCAAGCTGCTGCAGCCCGTCCCATGGTTCCGCCGGCAGCGGGCTGCCGCCTGGTGGCGGCAGGTCCGACAGGCCCTTGACCTGGCGGTCCAGCCGCGCCGCCAGCGCCAGCGCCGCGTCCAGCCTTGGCTGCGCCAGGCGCTGCGCGGCCTGCGGCACCAGCCGCTCGCGCGGGCCCCAGACGCGCAGCTCGCGCATCAGCACACCCGCCGGCTTGCCGGCCGCCAGCCCCTGCCGGACCTTGGATAATACGCGAATTTCCTCGGTCAGCGCCCACAGCACCAGCACCGTGGCCTCGCCCTCGCCGCGCAGCCCTTCGAGCATGCGCACCAGCCGCGGCACGTCGCCAGAAAGCATCGATTCAGACAGCTTGAACACGTCGTAGCGGGCCACGTTCAGCACCGCATCGTGCACCTGGTCGAAGGTGAGTTCGCCGGGCGGGTACAACAGCCCCAGCTTCTGGATTTCCTGGTGCGCCGCCAGCAGGTTGCCCTCGACCTTGTCGGCGATAAACTGCAGCGAACGCCGGCCAGGCTCGCCGCCCTCGACGCGCTGCTGCTGCAGCGACAGCCGCTCGCCGACCCAGGCCGGCAGCCGGGTGCGGTCCACGGAGTCGACCTTGATCGACACGCCGGCGCCTTCCAGCGCCTGGAACCAGGCCGACTTGGACGCGGCAAAATCCAGCCGCGGCAGCGTCACCAGCAGCACCACGTCGGGCGACGGCTGGGCGGCCACGGCGCGCAGCGCCTCGCCGCCGTCCTTGCCGGGCTTGCCCGACGGGATGCGGAGTTCAACGATCTTGCGGTCGCCGAATAGCGACATCGACTGCTGCGCCTCGACCAGCTGGCCCCAGTGGAAGCCGCGCTCGGCCACCAGCACGTCGCGCTCGGAGAAGCCGGCTTCGCGCGCCGCGGCGCGCAGGCGGTCGACGGCCTCCAGCACCAGCAGGTGTTCGTCGCCGTGCACCACGTACAGCGGCGCCAGGCCCTTGGCCTTCGCCTGCCGCAGGTGTGCGTCGAGCCCGTCGAGCTTGAGCTGCATGCCGTGATCAGATGGCCTTGACGGCGGCCAGCCGGCGCATCAGCTGCTGCACGATATCGCGTTGCATGTCGCGGTACAGCTGCTGCTCTTCGTAGTCCTTGGCCAGCGTGTTGGCTTCGTTGTAGGTCAGGTCGCGCGTCAGCACCAGCTGCGACGGCGGGATCAGTTCCTTGCCGGCGGCGTCGCGCAGGCGGAAGGTGAAGCGCTGTGTCAGGCGGTATTCGCGCACCACGCCGGTGGTGGTGATCGACAAGATCGACTTGGTGCGGGTGTCCTGCAGCACGTCCAGCAGCGCGTCGGCCTCCTTCTGGTCGACCACCACCTGGGTGTCGGAGCCGCCGTGGATGGCGCGGCGCAGGTCCGCGCCCATCAGCGAATTGGCCGGAATCCCGATATAGAGCCGCTTGAAGGCGAAATCCGAGTTGCCGCGCATGTGGAAGCCGCAGCCGGCCAGCAGGCCTGTTGCCGGCACTGCCAGCATTGCCGCGAGCACCTTGCGGCGCCCCATGTTCAGTCGCTTCATTCTTGGCGATTCCTTGTCAGGTTCCGAGACCAGCTTACAACACCACGTTGACCAGGCGGCCGGGCACCACCACGATCTTCTTCGGCGCCTTGCCCTCGGCGAACTTGGCCACGGTCTCGCTGGCGGCGGCGGTTGCCTCGATGGCGGCGCGGTCGGCGTCGGCGGGCACGGTGATGCTGCCGCGCACCTTGCCGTTGATCTGCAGCACCAGTTCGATCTCGCTGCGCACCAGCGCGGCTTCATCGACCTGCGGCCACGGGGCGTCGAGCAGGTCGCCGGCTTCGGCGGCGTAGCCCAGCTGGTCCCACAGGCCGTGGGTGACGTGCGGCACCACCGGGTACAGCACGCGCAGCAGGATGCCGAAGCACTCGCGGCGCGCGGCCGGCGAAGCGGTCTTGGCGTCGTCCAGCGCGTTCAGCATCTTCATCGTGGCGGACACCACGGTGTTGTACTGGATGCGCTGGTAGTCGTAGTTGGCCTGCTTGAGCACGCCGTGGATCTCGCGGCGCAGCTCGGCGTCATCGGCAGTCGGCGTGCCGCCGGCGCCGTCGCGGATGGCCGCGGCATTGGCATAGCCGTAGTTCCACACGCGGCGCAGGAAGCGCGAGGCGCCCTCCACGCCCGAGCCGCTCCATTCCAGCTGCTGCTCCGGCGGCGCGGCGAACATCACAAAGAGGCGCGCGGTGTCGGCGCCGTACTGGTCGATCAGCGCCTGCGGGTCGATGCCGTTGTTCTTGGACTTCGACATCTTCTCGACGCCGCCGATCACCACCGGCTGGCCGTCGGCGATCAGCGTGGCGCCCACCGGGCGGCCGCGCTCGTCGGTGCGCAGGTCGACCTCGGCCGGGTTGTACCAGTGCTTCTTGCCCGAGGCGTCTTCGCGGTAGTAGGTCTCGTTGAGCACCATGCCCTGCGTCAGCAGGTTGGTGAAGGGCTCGTCGAACTTGACCAGGCCCAGGTCGCGCATGACCTTGGTCCAGAAGCGTGCGTACAGCAGGTGCAGGATCGCGTGCTCGATGCCGCCGATGTACTGGTCCATCGGCATCCAGTAATCGTTGCGCGCATCGACCATGGTGGCCGCGTCCGGGCAGGTATAGCGCATGTAGTACCAGCACGAGTCGATGAAGGTATCCATCGTGTCGGTCTCGCGGCGCGCCGGCTTGCCGCACGACGGGCAGGTGCACTGCAGGAAGCGCGCATCCTTGGCCAGCGGGTTGCCGGTGCCGTCCGGCACCAGGTCTTCGGGCAGCACCACCGGCAGGTCTTTCTCAGGGACCGGCACCACGCCGCAGCTGTCGCAGTGGATCAGCGGGATCGGCGTGCCCCAGTAGCGCTGGCGCGAGATGCCCCAGTCGCGCAGGCGCCAGGTCACTTTCTTCTCGCCGATGCCCTTGGCGCCCAGGTCGGCGGCAATGGCTTCGACCGCGGCCTGGTAGCCGAGGCCGTCATACTTGCCGCTGTGGATGCAGGTGCCGTTTTCCTTGTCGCCGTACCATTCCTGCCAGGCTTCGGTCGAGTAAGGCTGGCCCTTCACGTCGATGACTTGCTTGATCGGCAGCTTGTACTTGAGCGCGAAGGCGAAGTCGCGCTCATCGTGCGCGGGCACGCCCATCACGGCGCCGTCGCCATAGCTCATCAGCACGTAGTTGCCGACCCACACGTCGACCTTCTCGCCGGTCAGCGGGTGCACCACCTGCAGGCCGGTCGGCATGCCCTTCTTCTCCATGGTCGCCATGTCGGCTTCCATGACCGAGCCGTGCTTGCATTCGTCGATGAAGGCAGCCAGTTCGGGGTTGTTCAGTGCGGCGTGCGTGGCCAGCGGGTGCTCGGCGGCGACCGCGCAGAAGGTCACGCCCATGATGGTGTCGGCGCGCGTGGTGAACACGTACAGCTTGCCGTCATTGATCGGCTTGCCGTCCTCGCCCGGGATGTCGTGCGGAAACGCAAAGCGCACGCCCACGCTCTTGCCGATCCAGTTCTGCTGCATCACCTTGACGCGCTCGGGCCAGCCCAGCTGGTCCAGGTCGCCCAGCAGTTCCTCCGCATACTCGGTGATGCGCAGGTAGTACATCGGGATCTCGCGCTTTTCCACTACCGCGCCCGAACGCCAGCCGCGGCCGTCGATGACCTGCTCGTTGGCCAGCACGGTCTGGTCGACCGGGTCCCAGTTGACGGTGCCGGTCTTGCGGTAGGCGATGCCCTTTTCCAGCATCTTCAGGAACAGCCACTGGTTCCAGCGGTAGTAGTCCGGGCTGCAGGTGGCGACTTCGCGTGACCAGTCGATCGCCAAGCCCATCGACTGCATCTGCTTCTTCATGTAAGCGATGTTGTCGTAGGTCCAGGCCGCCGGCGCCACGCCGTTGTTCAGCGCGGCGTTCTCGGCCGGCATGCCGAAGGCGTCCCAGCCCATCGGCATCAGCACATTGTTGCCGTTCATGCGCAGGTAGCGCGCCATCACGTCGTTGATGGTGTAGTTGCGCACGTGGCCCATGTGCAGCTTGCCCGACGGATACGGCAGCATCGAGCAGGCGTAGAACTTGGGCTTTTCCTTGCCGTCGGCCCCGGCCGCATGCTCCGACACGCGATAGGCGTCGATGGCTTGCCAGTGCTGCTGGGCGGCTTGTTCAACGGCGGAAGGAAGGTATTTGTCTTGCATGGTCGGGACAGCAGTCAGGACAACGTTTGCGCGGCAACTGGCCTGCCGGCATCCGGGGGAATCGTTGGAATGAGAGCAGCGGGCGCGCCGCTTGCGCGGCGCCCGCCGGGCGTGCAATGCGAAAGAAGACGATTATAACCGTGGCGGCAGGCCAGTTTCGGCCCTGCGCGCCCCGCTGCGCCTTACTTCAGGCCCAGCACGTCCTGCATGTCGAACAGGCCGTTGGGCTTGTCGGCCAGGAAACGGGCGGCGCGCACGGCACCGTCGGCATACGACTGGCGGCTGGACGACTTGTGGCTGATCTCAATGCGCTCGCCGATGCCGGCGAACATCACGGTGTGGTCGCCGACGATATCGCCGCCGCGCACGGTGGCAAAGCCGATCGAGTTGGGGTCGCGCTCGCCGGTGTGGCCTTCGCGGGCATAGACGGCGCAGGTCTTGAGGTCACGGCCAAGCGCATCGGCAATCACTTCACCCATCTTCAGCGCGGTGCCCGAGGGAGCATCGACCTTGAAGCGGTGATGCGCCTCGATCACTTCGATGTCATAGCCGGTCGACAGCAGCCTGGCGGCCACTTCCAGCAGCTTGAAGGTGGCGTTGACGCCGACGCTGAAGTTGGCGGCAAAGACGATGCCGATCGACCTGGCGGCCTCAGCCAGCGCGGCCTTGCCGGCTTCGTCGAAGCCGGTGGTGCCGATCACCATCTTCACGCCCAGTTTCTTAGCCGCGGCCACGTGGGCAAGCGTGCCTTCGGGGCGAGTGAAGTCGATCAGGCAGTCCGCGCCGGCCAGCACCGCTTCCACATCGGCGCTGATCGCCACGCCGGTCTGGCGGCCCAGCAGCAGGCCGGCGTCCTGGCCCAGCGCCGGCGAGCCCGGCACGTCGAGCGCGCCCGCCAGGCTCACGCCCTCGGTGTTCAGCACGTGTTCGATCAGCATGCGGCCCATGCGGCCCGATGCGCCTGCAATGGCGATGTTCATGGTGTCTGGCTCAGCGGAATATGCGCAATGCGCGGAAAGTGATCGAGCCGGCCATGCCTGGCCGGCCCGGAAAACTGGGGGCGCGCCGCCGCCGGCGCGCCGTGTGGCGGATCAGTTGGCGGCCGGCTTGGGGGCCTCGGCCGGCACGGTGGCCTGGGCCGGCGATGCCGCAGCGGCGGGTGCCGCTTCCGGCTGCTGCGCCTGCCGCGGTACAAAGTTCTCCACCGTGGTCTGCGGTTCGGCCGGTGCGGCCGCGGTGGCTGCCGCGCCAGTGGAGATCTTGCCCGGCGTCTGGTCCTTCAACGCCTTTTTCATGCCGTCGATCTCGGCAATCAGCTCATACTCGGACGGCAGTTCATCGCCGCTGAATTTGACCAGCCGGTCGCCTTCAAAATACACCGTATAGCGGCGCTGCTGCACCACCGGGGTATTGCCGCGGCGGAACGAGAACACGTAGTCCCAGCGGTCGGCGTGGAACACGTCATTCAGCAGCGGCGTGCCGAGCAGGAACTTGACCTGGTCGCGCGTCATGCCTTCGCGCAGTTGCGACACGGCCTCGCGCGAGACGAAATTGCCCTGCACGATGTTGATCCGGTACGGCGTAATGGCGTTGGCTACCTTGCGCGAGGTGGAATCGTAGGCTGAGCAGGCGCCGGCCAGCAGGGCCGCGGCCAGCAGGGAGACAACCAGCGTCGGGCGCATGGCGGACGAACGGATAGAACGCATGTATCTCGCTTCCGGGAGGGAAAGAAAAGTACGGCGGCAAGGTACCGCAAGGCGGGCACAAAAACGGCGCAAAATGCGCCGATTGCACCACACACGCCTGTTGCGCCTGCCGCGACAACCACATGGGACGGCAACTGTGCCGGGCGCGTGATGCCGACTTGGGACATCACTACCGCGAGCGACTTTTGCTGCCAAAACCCTTATGATTCAACTATCCAGTCATTGTACTCTAGGGAGTCACCCACATGCCGAGTCCGGCGGACCTCAAGAACATCGGCCTGAAGGCGACCGTGCCCAGGCTGAAGATTCTTGAAATTTTTCAGACCAGTGAACAGCGGCACCTGAGCGCGGAAGACGTCTACCGTATCCTGCTGAACGAGCATATGGATATCGGCCTGGCAACCGTCTACCGCGTGCTGACCCAGTTCGAGCAGGCAGGCCTGCTCTCGCGCAACAACTTTGAATCCGGCAAGGCGATTTTCGAACTCAACGAAGGCAAGCACCATGATCACCTGGTGTGCCTCGACTGCGGCCGCGTCGAGGAGTTCTTCGACTCTGAAATCGAGCACCGCCAGCAAAGCATCGCGCGCGAGCGCGGCTTTACGCTGCAGGAACATGCACTGTCGCTGTACGGCAATTGCACCAAAACAGACTGTCCCCACAGACCCAAACGATAAGCCTGCACGCTCCCCAGCGGAGCGCAGACGGCAACAAAAAACCGGCGCCTGGCGCCGGTTTTTTGTTTGGGCTGCTCGCCGCAGGATGCTGCTGCTCAGGGCGCCTGCAGGTCTTGCAGGTCCTGTTCGGTCACCACCCGTGCCGGGCGTGCCGGCGGCAGGCCGACGAACTCGCCCACCACCTGGCGGAACAGGCTGCGCGCCCACACCAGCATCGGATGGGTGTTGCGGCTGCGGTGCCAGAACATGTTCAGGCCGAGCGTGGTGTTCAGTTCCGCCGGCAGCGGGAACGCCTTCAGGCCATAGGTCTCGCAGGCCATGTCCTTGGTCAGCGCATTGACGGTGAAGATCATGTCGGTCTGCGAGGCCAGTTCGGCCTGGGCACGCCATGAATGTACCGTCAGCGTCGCATTGCGCTTGAGCCCGCGCTGCTGCAGCGCGTAGTCGAGCGGGATCAGCGACGGCGCCGGGCGGCCGGCGCCGCCGGAATGCGCCATGAAGATATGGCCGCAATCCAGGTATTGCTCCAGCGAGCAGTGGTTCTTGAGCACCGGATGGCTCTTGCGCGCGCAAACCCACAGGTTCAGCGACGTCACCATCTCCTCGACGATTTCCGGGTGGCGGGTCGGGAACGGGGAAAAGGCCAGGTCAAGCTCGTTGGCGCGCATCGAGGCGACGTCCGTTTCCCACGAATGGGATTCGACCAGCTTGATATGCAGGTCCGGCGCCAGCTGCTTGATGCGCAGCACAAAACGGTTGAATACCGTGTCGCCCAGCTCGGCGGCAAAGCCGATGCTCAGCGTGCCGGTGGCAATGGCCGGATCGAAATTGTCGGCATCACCCTCGTTGATCGACGACCACAAGTCCAGCATGTCGCGGATCTTCGGGCCCAGTTCCAGCGCACGCGGCGTTGGCGTCAGGCCGTGCGGGACGCGGATGAAGAGGGGATCGTCAAAGATTTCACGCAGCCTGCCCAGCGAGTGCGATACGGCCGGAGCGGTCATATGCATCTTTTCCGCGACATAAGTGGCGTTTCGCTTGCTCAGTAGTTCGGTGAAGATCACTAAAAGCTTCGTGTCTACGTTCACCATGATCAGGCCTCGGTCAGATTATTCTTAGCTAGATGGCCCCACCACTTACACTGGCTGCACATCAGATTTCAACGGCGTCTTAATAGTGTAAGAGGAAAAAACAAGCTCGGAAAGCAAATTCGGCATTTCTAAAATGGCCGTCTACGACATAATTCTGAAAAATTGCGCGTTTTTTCCACTAATGACCGCATTTGTGGACATTTCCCGCGCTGCAGCATCCACCAGTGCATCGTTGTATAGTGGGTCCGCCGCTTCCATTTTTATCATTCTTTTCCGACGGCTCGATCCCGGCCATCATGCCTGAACATTTCCGCCTCCCCGTACCACTCCGGAAAGCCTACCGCTTGCTGAACCACGGCCCCACCGTGCTGGTCAGCGCCGCCGCCGCCGGCAAGCGCAATATCATGGCCGCCGCCTGGGCCATGCCGCTGGACTTTTCCCCGCCCAAGGTGGCAGTGGTGCTGGACAAGAGCACCTGGACCCGGCGCCTGCTGGAAGACAGCGGCGAGTTCGTGCTGCAGGTCCCGACCGTCAGCCAGGTCGACCTGACCGAGGCGCTGGGCTCCAGCTCCGGCCTGGCGCTGATGGAGCAGGAAGGCACCGACAAGTTCGACGCCTACGGCCTGGGCACCTTTGCCGGCACGGTGGTCGGCGCGCCGCTGCTGGACGGCTGCGCGGCCTGGCTGGAATGCCGGCTGCTGCCGGAACCGGCCACGCAGCAGACCTACGACCTGTTCCTTGGCGAAGTCGTGGCCGCGCACGCCGACGCGCGCGTGTTCAGCAACGGGCGCTGGCATTTCGACGGCCATGATGCGCTGCGCACCATCCACCATGTGGCTGGCGGCCATTTCCTGGTGGACGGCGACGCAGTCGACGCGCGCCCGCTGCCCCCCCGCCCGGCTGCCTGAACATCACTGCGCCGGAAAATGAAAAACGCGCCCGAAGGCGCGTTTTTCTTGACTGCGGAAGCTGCCGGATTACTTGGCCGCGACGCGGACCATTTCCAGCACCTTGTTCGAGTAGCCCCACTCGTTGTCGTACCAGCTCACGACCTTGATGAAGGTGCCGTCCAGCGCGATGCCTGCTTCAGCGTCGAAGATCGAGGTGCGGGCATCGCCGCGGAAGTCGGTGGCGACGACCTTGTCTTCGGTGTAGCCCAGCACGCCCTTGAGCGCGCCCTGGCTCTGGGCCTTCATCTCGGCGCAGATTTCTTCGTACGTCGCCGACTTTTCCAGCTCGACGGTCAGGTCAACCACGGACACGTCCGAGGTCGGCACGCGGAACGACATGCCGGTCAGCTTCTTGTTCAGCTGCGGAATCACCACGCCCACGGCCTTGGCAGCGCCGGTCGACGACGGGATGATGTTCTCCAGGATGCCGCGGCCGCCGCGCCAGTCCTTGTTGGACGGGCCGTCAACGGTCTTCTGGGTGGCGGTGGCAGCGTGCACGGTGGTCATCAGGCCGCGCTTGATGCCCCACTTGTCGTTCAGCACCTTGGCCACCGGTGCCAGGCAGTTGGTGGTGCAACTGGCGTTGGAGATGATCGCCTCGCCCTTGTACGACTCGTGGTTCACGCCGTACACGAACATCGGGGTGTCGTCCTTGGACGGGGCCGACATGATCACCTTCTTGGCACCCGCGTCGAGGTGCTTCTGCGCGCCTTCCTTGGTCAGGAAGATGCCGGTCGACTCGACCACCACGTCAGCGCCGATCTCGCCCCACTTCAGCTCGGCCGGATCCTTGACCGCGGTCAGGCGGATCTTCTTGCCGTTGACGACCAGGGTGTTGCCGTCGACCGACACTTCGCCGTCGAAGCGGCCATGCACCGAGTCGTACTTCAGCATGTACGCCAGGTAGTCGGGCTCCAGCAGGTCGTTGATGCCAACGACTTCGATGTCCTTGAAGTTGGCGACTGCGGCGCGGAACACCATGCGTCCGATGCGGCCGAAGCCGTTGATGCCGATCTTGATGGTCATGACTGTCTCTCCTGAGGATCGATTGAAACCTGTGGGCGCCGCTGCTGCCGCGCGGCGCACCACGCGGCTCCAGCGCCCGGATGCTTAGATAAGGGTGTCCTTCACCGTGCGGACCACGTTGTCGACGGTAAAGCCGAAGTGCTTGAACAGCACGCCGGCCGGGGCCGATTCACCGAAGGTGTCGATGCCCACCACCGCCTGGACCTGGTACTTCCACCAGAAGTCCGTCACGCCCGCCTCGACCGCCACGCGCGGCACGCCGGCCGGCAGCACGCTGGCCTTGTAGGCGGTGTCCTGCTTGTCGAACACGGTGGTGGCCGGGACCGAGACCACGCGCACATGCACGCCTTCGGTAGCCAGTGCGTCAGCGGCGCCAACGGCCAGGCCCACTTCGGAGCCGGTGGCCAGGATCACGGCGTCCGGACGCTTGGTCTTGGGGTTGACGCTGTCGCGCAGCACGTAGCCGCCGCGCGCGATGTTGGCACGGGTGGTTTCGTCGCGGCGCTGGAACGGCAGGTTCTGGCGGCTGAAGATCAGGCAGCTCGGTCCGTTCTCGCGGCGGATCGACTCGGCCCAGGCCACGGCGGTCTCGGTGGTGTCGGCGGTGCGCCAGACGTCCATGTTCGGGATCAGGCGCAGGCTGGCGACGTGCTCGATCGACTGGTGGGTCGGGCCGTCTTCGCCCAGGCCGATCGAGTCATGGGTGAACACGAACAGCGAGCGGATCTTCATCAGCGCCGCCATGCGCAGCGCGTTGCGGCTGTAGTCCGAGAAGGTCAGGAAGGTGGCGCCGTAGGGAATGTAGCCACCATGCAGCGTGATGCCGTTCATGATGGCGCTCATGCCGAACTCGCGCACGCCGTAGTTGATATGGTTGCCCCAGGCATCCACGCGCACGGCCTGGCTGCCCGACCAGTTGGTCAGGTTCGAGCCGGTCAGGTCGGCCGAGCCGCCGAGGAACTCGGGCAGCACCGGGCCGAAGGCCTCGATGGTGTTCTGGCTGGCCTTGCGGGTGGCGATGGTCTCGGCCTTTTCCTCGCACTTGGCGATAAATGCTTCGACGGCGGCGTCGAACGAACCCGGCAGCTCGCCTTTCATGCGGCGGCGGAACTCGCCGGCCTCATACGGGTGGCGCTCGGCGTAGGCATCGAACAGCGCGTTCCAGGCACGCTCCAGCGCCTGGCCATTGGCCTTGGCGTCCCAGGTGTCGTAGACCTCGGCCGGCACTTCGAACGGGGCGTGGGCCCAGCCCAGCGCCTCGCGCGTGGCCAGCACTTCGGCGCCGCCCAGCGGGGCGCCGTGCACGTCGTGGCCGCCTTCCTTATTGGGCGCGCCCTTGCCGATCTTGGTGCGGCAGCAGATCAGGGTCGGCTTGTCGCTGGCCTTGGCCTGCGAGATCGCCATGTCGACGGCGGTCACGTCATGGCCGTCGATGCCGCGGATCACGTTCCAGCCATAGGCTTCGAAACGCTTCGGGGTATCGTCGTTGAACCAGTGCACCACGTCGCCGTCGATCGAGATGCCATTGTCATCCCACAGCGCGATCAGCTTGTTGAGCTTCAGCGTGCCGGCCAGCGAGCTGGCTTCGTGCGAGATGCCTTCCATCAGGCAACCGTCGCCGAGGAAGACATAGGTGTGGTGGTTGACGATGTCGAAGCCGGGGCGGTTGAATTCTTCGCCCAGCAGGCGTTCGGCCAGCGCCATGCCGACGGCATTGGTGATGCCCTGGCCGAGCGGGCCGGTGGTGGTTTCCACGCCCGGGGTGATGCCGTATTCCGGGTGGCCGGCGGTCTTGCTGTGCAGCTGGCGGAAATTCTTCAGCTCTTCGACCGGCAGGTCGTAGCCGGTCAGGTGCAGCAGCGCATAGATCAGCATCGAGCCGTGGCCGTTGGACAGCACGAAGCGGTCGCGGTCGGCCCACTGGGGGTTGCTCGGGTTGTGCTTCAGGTGCCGGCCCCACAGCGCCACGGCGATGTCTGCCATGCCCATCGGCGCACCGGGGTGGCCGGAATTGGCCTGCTGGACGGCGTCCATGGCAAGCACGCGGATGGCGTCGGCCATCAGCTTGGCGGGCTGGGAAGCAAAAGGACTTGTGGCGGGATGGGCAAGGGCGGACATTCTGGCGGATTCGGGCGTGAGCCTGACGGCAGGAAAACCGCAATTTTAGCAGAAGCTATTGGGTTTTCCGGACTCCCGGACAGCGCCTGCGGCGCAGCGAGGGCGATCACCGCAAGCCCCATGCGCCCCCCGCCCCCGGTCATCGGAACTATCCGGCCACGGACATGCCTGATGCTTCACCCCAACCAGCCCGGCCGGCCGCTGCGCCGCACTTCGACAGCGTAGCGCGGCACGCGTAAGATGCACTCTCGCACCGCGCGGCACGCCAGCCGCGCCGGGTTTCCCGCACTCAGGAGACGATCATGACCAGACCGGCCAACACCCCCTGGCTCACCCCCTACCTGACCGTCGCCAACGGGCGCGCCGCACTGGACTTCTACAGCCGAGCCTTCGGCTTCGCCGCCGGCAACGTGGTCGACGAAAACGGCGTGCCGACCCATGCCGAGATGCACTACCAGGGCCAGCTGGTGGTGATGTTCGCGCCCGAGGGCGCCTGGGGCAGCACCGCGCGCACGCCGCGCTCGCTGGGCGTCGAGTGCCCGCAGACCTTCTATGTCTATTGCGACGATGTCGACGCCATGCACCAGCGCGCGGTCGACGCCGGCGCGGTCAGCCTGATGGCGCCGGCCGACCAGTTCTGGGGCGACCGCTATTGCATGGTCGAAGATCCCGACGGCTACCGCTGGGGCTTCGGCAAACCGCTGGACCAGGCAGCAGGCCAGGCAAGCTGATGGCACCTCGCTTCTTCGTCGGCGGCACAGACACCGTCCTGGCCGCCGAGTCCGATTTCCCGCTGCCCGAGCCAGTGGTGCGCCACGCGCAGGTGCTGCGCCTGGTGCCGGGCGACGCCATGACGCTGTTCGACGGCCGCGGCGGCAGCCACGCGGCCACGCTGGTCGAGCTGGGCAAGCGCCACGCGCTGGCGCGCATCGGCGCGCATGACGCGGCCGAAGCCGAGCCGCCCTTCCGCGTCACGCTGGCGCAGGGCCTGGCCGGCGGCGACAAGATGGACTGGCTGATCGAAAAGGCGGTCGAACTGGGCGTCACGGCAATCCAGCCGCTGCAGGCCAGCCGCTCGGTGGTGCGCCTGTCGGGCGAGCGCGCGCACAAGCGCCACGCGCACTGGCAGGCACTGGTGCAGGCCGCCTGCGAGCAATGCGGACGCAACCGCTTGCCGGAGGTTGCGCCGGTCGCTAACTTTGAAACATGGCTGGCGCAGTCCGCGGCTGGCGGTGCCAGGCTGCTGGTATCGCCGCGCGCCACGTACTCGCTGCCGGCGTTCATCGCCGAACAACGCGAAGCCTTGCTGGCCGGCGGCGTCACGCTGCTGATCGGCCCCGAAGGCGGCCTGGCGCCCGAGGAGGAGCAGGCGGCAAGGCAAGCGGGTTTCACCGGCGTGTCGCTCGGCCCCCGCATCCTGCGTACTGAAACCGCCGGGCTGGCATGCCTGGCAACCCTTAATGCCTTGCTTGGCGGATTCTGACGGCGGCGGCCATCCGGTCATCGCGTCAACCTTGCAACCCTGACTGAAAGGAGTCGACCATGGGACTACTCGATAGCGTGCTGGGCGGTGTGCTCGGACAACTCGGCGGCGCGCGCGGCGAGGCTGGCGATACCGGCGGCGGGCTCGACCCCAAGCTGATGATGGCGCTCGGCCTGCTGGCAACGCTGGCCATGCGCGGCCGCGGGCAAGCCGGCGGCGGCGCGGGCGATGCGCCGGCGGCCGATGATGGACTGGGTGGCCTGGGCAGCCTCGGCGGGCTGCTGGGCGGCATGCTCGGCGGCGGCGGTGCCGGCGCGGCGCCCGGCGGCGCCACCGGCGGCCTGGATCTTGGCTCGTTGCTCGGCGGCCTGCTTGGCGGCCAGGGTGGCGCGCCGGCCAACAGCCAGGCGCTGGGTGCGGCCGCCGGCGGCATCGGCGCGCTGCAGCAGATCCTGGCGCAGGCCGGGCTGGGCGAGCAGGTGAACTCGTGGATCGGCAGCGGCGCCAACCAGCCGGTCACGCCGTCGGCGCTGAGCAGCGCGCTGGGCAACACCGGCGCGCTCGAATCGCTGGCACAGACCACCGGCATGTCGCAGGACGACGTGGCCGCGCAACTGAGCGAAGGGCTGCCGGAGCTGATCGACCGGCTCACGCCACATGGGCATCTGCCGGCGCAGGAGTAAGGCCAGCACCTCGCCAGAAAGCAAAAAGCCCGCTGATGCGGGCTTTTTGCTTGCTATACCGTGGAACGGCCAGGCCAGCGCAATCAGGCGAACGAATAAAACACCCGGAACTGCACCTTGCGCTCGCCCCAGAACTCGGCGGCGTCGCGGAATACGTCGAGCAGCACCTCGCGCCCTTCCTTGTCGAACTTCTGCGCAATCGGCAGGCCTTCCAGCACGATCACAAAGCCCGGCTGCGGGCCGGCCTTGTAGATCATGTCGGTCAGGCAGTCAGCCAGCGCGTCGAAGTTCTTGCCGAAGTGCTTCGGGAAGGTGAACGACGTGGCGATGGTTTCCAGGATCTCGGCCTTGCTCGCGCAATGGGCGCAATTGGCATAGAGGAAATGCTGCCCGAGATCGGCGGCCGCCTGGGCCAGCTCAGGCACGCGGAAGGCGCGGATCGACTGGACGATGTTCGGACGCACCGTCTTGAACAGATTCATGGCCCCCTCGCTGGTGCCGTCATTCCAACCGGGACCGGCGGGCATGGCCACGGGCGCAGTCGCGGGCGGGAGTTTTTGCATGAGCTCCTGGCTCGGCATCATCAGCACGTTGTCGTATAGGTTCTGGGCCTGCTGCTGAGCCCGCTGCCAGCCATCTCCGGCGCCGCGCTCTTCGCGGGCGGCAAGGGCGTCGCCCAATCCGAAAATGTCAGTCATCATTTGAGTATCCGTTTGAAGCTGTTGTAGTGATCTTCCGTGTAGTAACAATCGTTGGCAGCGCGTTGTTCCCCGCCGCAGACGATCCGCTTGGCTCCCCGGTTCCGGCTCCTGGCGCTCTTGACCGTGTATTCGCGGTAATACCCGCGTTCACGTTGCGGCAGGATGCGCTCGTAATTGCCGAATCTCGATCCGTCCTTGTCATACAGGAACGGGCCGCCGGCTTCGATGCGCTCCAGGGTCTGCCGTGCATCGTTGGGCAACTGCTGCACTGCAATGGTTCCCATCCCTTCGGTCTGCACCTGCCGCGCCAGTGTCGGCTGCGCCAGGGCCAGCACCAGCGCCGCGCCGGTCATGGACCGGGCCAGCATGCGCGTTGCGTGCCGCATCAGAGAAACTTGGAAACCCACGTTGCTTGTCTTGGTTGAACCGGAAATCGAGCCTGCCGCTGGTTGGGTAGACGATCTATCTGTCCGGGCCACCCTGGCCAGCGCCCTGCGCTACCCGTAGAGGAGCGCGATGGATGCCGGCCGTACCGGGGCGCTCATGGCGAGCGCCTGTATCAAAGGCGTAAGGTTACGCGCATGCACGAAATTAAGCAATCCCGGCCCGGCGGCACCGATAATTCTTCAATTGTTTCAATATGTTAAGCGTATGTGTGCGCATACTAACCATGCATATATGGATGCAAAAAAAGCCGGGCGAACCCGGCTTTTCGTCACAATAGCCTGCTACCGGCCATGCAACCGGCGCTACCAGGCGGTTTAGCGCTTGGCAGCGGCGTCCACCACGACCAGCGAGGTCATGTTGACGATGCGGCGCACCGTGGCCGACGGCGTCAGGATGTGCACCGGCGCCTTCACGCCCAGCAGGATCGGCCCGATCGCGACGTTGTTGCCCGCAGCAACCTTGAGCAGGTTGTACGAGATATTGGCCGCGTCGATGTTCGGGCAGACCAGCAGGTTGGCTTCGCCCTTGAGCGCGCCGTCCGGCACCAGCTGGTCGCGCAGCTTCTGGTCGAGCGCGCTGTCGCCGTGCATTTCGCCGTCGATCTCCAGGTCCGGGGCGCGATCACGCAGGATGGCGAGGGTTTCGCGCATCTTGCGGGCCGAAGGCGCTTCGGACGAACCGAAGTTCGAATGCGACAGCAGCGCGATCTTGGGCTCGATGCCGAAGCGCTTCAGTTCCTCGGCGGCCATCAGCGTGATCTGGGCCAGTTCTTCGGCGGTCGGGTCGACGTTGACGTGCGTATCCACCAGGAAGATCTGGCGGCCCGGCAGCACCAGGCCGTTCATCGCCGCGTAGACCTTGTTGGTGCCGCCCAGCACCTGGTCGATATAGCGCAGGTGCGCCGCGGTGTTGCTGACGGTGCCGCAGATCATGCCGTCGGCCTCGCCCTTCTTGACCAGCATGGCGCCGATCAGCGTGGTGCGGCGGCGCAGCTCCAGCTTGGCGTACTCGGGCGTGATGCCCTCGCGCGCCATCATGCGGTAGTAGGCGTCGGAGTAGTCGCGGAAGCGCTCGTCGTGCTCGGGGTTGACCACGGTGAAGTCCACGCCGGCGCGCAGGCGCAGGCCGAAGCGCTCGATGCGGTGCTGCAGCACGGCCGGGCGGCCGATCAGGATCGGGTTGGCCAGCTTTTCGTCAACGATCACCTGCACCGCGCGTAGCACGCGCTCTTGCTCGCCTTCAGCGAAGACGATGCGCTTCTTCTCCATCTCGACCTTGCGCGCGGCGGCGTAGATCGGCTTCATCAGCGTGCCCGAGTGGTACACGAACTGCTGCAGCTGCAGGCGGTAGGCGTCCATGTCCTCGATCGGACGGGCGGCCACGCCGGACTTCATCGCGGCCTCGGCCACGGCAGGCGCCACCTTGACGATCAGGCGCGGGTCGAACGGCTTCGGAATCAGGTACTCGGGGCCGAACGACAGGTCCTGGATGCCATAGGCAGTGGCGACGATGTCGCTCTGCTCCTGGCGTGCCAGCTCGGCCAGCGCATTGGCCGCGGCGATTTCCATCTCACGCGTGATGGTGGTGGCGCCGCAGTCCAGCGCCCCGCGGAAGATGAATGGGAAGCACAGGACGTTATTGACCTGGTTCGGGTAGTCGGTACGGCCGGTGGCCATCACCGCGTCCGGGCGCACTTCCTTGACCAGCTCCGGCGCGATTTCCGGGTTCGGGTTGGCCAGGGCCAGCACCAGCGGCTTGTCGGCCATGCGCTGGACCATGTCCTGCTTGAGCACGCCAGCGGCGGACAGGCCTAGGAAGATGTCGGCGCCGTCGATCACTTCGGCCAGCTTGCGCTTGTCGGTCTTCTGGCAGAAGCGCGCCTTTTCCGGGTCCATCAGCTCGGTACGGCCTTCGTAGACCACGCCGGCCAGGTCCGTCACCCAGATGTTCTCAATGGGCAGGCCGATATCGACCAGCAGGTCCAAGCAGGCCAGCGCGGCCGCGCCGGCGCCCGAGGCTACCAGCTTGACCTTCTTGATGTCCTTGCCGACCACCTTCAGGCCGTTGATGATGGCCGCGGACACCACGATGGCGGTGCCGTGCTGGTCATCGTGGAAGACGGGGATCTTCATCTTCTCGCGCAGCTTGCGCTCGACGTAGAAGCACTCCGGTGCCTTGATGTCTTCCAGGTTGATGCCGCCGAAGGTGGGCTCCAGCGCGGCGATGATCTGGACCAGCTTCTCCGGGTCCTTTTCGTCGACCTCGATATCAAACACGTCGATACCGGCAAACTTCTTGAACAGGCCAGCCTTGCCTTCCATCACCGGCTTGGAAGCCGCGGCGCCAATGTCGCCCAGGCCCAGCACGGCGGTGCCGTTGGTGATCACCGCGACCAGGTTGCCGCGGGCGGTGTAGCGGAAGGAGTTGGCCGGATCGGAAACGATCTCTTCACAAGCGGCGGCCACGCCCGGCGAATAGGCCAGGGCCAGGTCGCGCTGGTTCGACAGCGGCTTGGTCGGCGTGACCGAGATCTTGCCGGGGGTGGGAAACTCGTGGTACTCGAGCGCCGCTTTGCGCAGCGCCTCACGCTGCTGCTGTTTCAGATCGTCTTGGGACGGGGACTGCTGAGGGCTGGTCATCGGCGCATCTTCCAATCGGTGGAGCCGTCATTGACGAGGCAGGGGACGATCGGCGGACCGGCTCCACGTGCCCGCCCTTCTCTTCCTTTGGAACCCAGCATTTTATATAGTGAAATACTATTTCACAATAAGCGTTTTGCTTGGGGCACCTTTGCGATTCGGTACAATATGCCCCATCCTCCGGGGCAATACCAGCAAGCGTAGCGCCTGCCCGCAGAAGTGGCGCACCGCGTGCCGGTCATGGCTGTCGTGCGCGGCAGTATCTTGCTGAAATGCCGAGCGCACCCCATCCTGACGCGCTGCGCCGGCGCCGCGGGATTGCCCCGGATCGCCAATCATCTTCGCGCAACGCGCAGCCCTTCCGATCCCGTCCACCCGGCGGGGCGGATCTTCCCGACGACGATGTCCCACGCCCAGCCAGCCCAGCTTTCCGAGTTCGACCTGATCCGCCGCTATTTCACGCGGCCGGTGCGCAAGGCCGCGCTCGGCGTAGGCGATGACTGCGCGCTGATTGAGGGCCGCCCCGGCCATCACCTTGCCATCAGCACCGATATGCTGGTCAGCGGCCGGCATTTCTTCCCGGACGTGGCGCCGCGTGCACTCGGCCACAAGGCGCTGGCCGTGAACCTGTCCGACCTGGCCGCCATGGGCGCCGAGCCGCGCGCGTTCACACTGGCGCTGGCCCTGCCCGAGGCCGACCCCGCCTGGCTGGCCGAACTGGCCGACGGCATGCTGGCGCTGGCCGACGCCCACGGCTGCGAACTGGTCGGCGGCGACACCACGCGCGGTCCGCTGACGCTCTCGCTGACGGTGTTCGGCGATGTGCCGCTGCGTGCCGCGCTGCGCCGCGACGCCGCCCGGCCCGGCGACGATATCTGGATTTCCGGCACGCTTGGCGACGCCCGCCTGGCGCTGGGCGACTGCCGCGGCGAATGGCTGCTGCCGGAGCCCGAGTTCAGCCAGGTGCGCCCGCGCATGGACACGCCCACGCCACGCGTGGCACTGGGCATGGCCCTGCGCGGCATGGCGCATGCCGCACTCGACATCTCCGACGGCCTGGTCGGCGACCTGGGCCATATCCTGGAACGCTCGCAAGTCGGCGCGCTGGTCGACGTCGATGCGCTGCCGCGCTCGGCGGTGCTGGCCGGCCAGCCGGACGCGATCCAGCGTGAATGCGTGCTGGCCGGCGGCGACGACTACGAGCTGTGCTTCACCGCACCCGCCGGCAACCGCGACGCCATTGCGGCGATCAGCGAACGCCTGGCGCTGCCGCTTACACGTGTCGGCGCGATCACGCCCGAGCCCGGCCTGCGGCTGGTCGACGGTGCCGGCAACCCGACCCGGTACGAAGGCGCCAGCTTCGACCATTTCGCTGCCCCCTGACACCGGGTCACAGGCATGTCATGATGCCGGCATCGGCGCGCTGCGCGGGCGCGGGAGTCCCGCAGGCATGGCAGTGCAAGCCGGCCATAACCATAAGCAGTAACTGCATCACACGAGCCAACTTTGATGTCCACCTTCCCTCCCGGGGCCGCGCCGCGCGACCCCGCCCTGACCCTGGAAGCCGGCCAGACCGTCAAGGTCACGCGCCCGAGCGCGCGCTTCATGCTGGCCCATCCGGCCCACCTGATCGCCTTCGGCTTCGGCTCGGGCCTGTCGCCCGTTGGGCCGGGCACGGTCGGCACGCTCTACGGCTGGCTGTCGTTCGTGGTGATTTCGCTGTGGATCGCGCCCACCACCTGGCTGTGGATCATCGCCGGCGGCTTCCTGGTCGGCCTGTGGGCGTGCGCACGCACGGCGCGCGACATGGGCGTGCACGACCATGGCAGCATGGTCTGGGACGAGATCGTTGCCTTCTGGCTGGTGCTGGCCTTTGTCATGCCGACCAGCTTCTGGGGGCAGTTTGCCGCCTTCCTGTGGTTCCGGCTGTTCGACATCGCCAAGCCGGCGCCAATTGGCCACTATGACCGCACGCTCAAGGGCCCGGGCCTGCGCGGCGGCTTTGGCGTGATGTTCGACGACATCTTCGCGGCCTTCTATACGCTGCTGGTGTTTGCGCTGTGGCGCTCGTTCTGAGCCACGCATCGCCAGCCATGACAAGCTGATTCCCCCCAAAACTACCCTGTATCCACCATGTCTGTCAGCCGCCTGCTCGACCAGCTCGCCATCCAGGCCGGCGTCGCCCTTGCCGACAAATCCCTGATGCTGGCCACTGCCGAATCCTGCACCGGCGGGCTGGTGGCTGCCGCCATTACCGATGTATCCGGCTCGTCCGGCTGGTTCGAGCGCGGCTTCGTCACCTATTCCAATGAAGCCAAGTCCACCATGCTGGGCGTGCCCGCCAAGCTGATCCGCGACCACGGCGCGGTCAGCGAGGAAGTGGCGCGCGCCATGGCCGAAGGCGCGCTGCTCAACAGCCGCGCTCAGGTGGCGCTGTCCGTCACCGGCGTGGCCGGCCCCAACGGCGGCACCCCGGAAAAGCCGGTGGGCATGGTCTGCTTCGGCTGGAGCAACCGCATTACCACGCATACCGAGACCCAGCGCTTTCGCGGCGACCGCGGCCAGATCCGCCGGCAGGCGGCCGAGCATGCCATGCGGGGGCTGCTGGAGCTGATCCGGAACGAGGCCTGAAGCCGGCGGCCGGCAACCTCCGCCCAGTAAAAAACCGCGCCGTCTCCGGTGCGGTTTTTTTCCGTGCCCGGCCTCAGCCGTGGCGATAGCGATTGATAGTCTCGCGCGTCTGCAGCGCGACATTGCGCGCCGCAGACGCAAAATCCTTCTCGCGGCTGGCGTAAAGGATGGCGCGCGACGAGTTGATCATCATGCCAGTGCCGTCCGCGGTGCGCCCCGCCTTGACCGTGGCCTCGATGTCGCCACCCTGGGCGCCGATGCCCGGGATCAGCAGCGGCATGTCGCCGACGATCTGGCGCACGCGCGCAATTTCGTTGGGGAAGGTCGCGCCGACCACCAGGCCCATCTGGCCGGTGGTGTTCCAGCGCTCGCGCGCAGCCTCGGCCACCAGCTGGTACAGCGGCTTGCCGTCGACCTGCAGGAACTGCACGTCCGAGCCGCCCGGGTTGGAGGTGCGGCACAGCACGATTACGCCGCGGTTCGGGTAGGCCAGGTAGGGCTGCATCGAATCGAAGCCCATGTACGGGCTGACCGTGACCGCGTCAGCCCTGTACCGCTCGAAGGCCTCCAGCGCGTAATGCTCGGCGGTCGAGCCGATGTCGCCGCGCTTGGCGTCCAGGATCACCGGGATGCCGGGGTGGGCGTCGTGGATATAGTGGATCAGCTGCTCGAGCTGGTCTTCGGCGCGCTGCGAGTGGAAGTACGCAATCTGCGGCTTGAAGGCACAGACCAGGTCGGCGGTGGCGTCAACGATCTCGCGGCAGAACGAAAAGATGGCGCCGCCCGCCCCGGTCAGGGACAGCGGCAGCTTCTGCGGGTCAGGGTCGAGCCCGACGCACAGGAGGGAATCGTTGCGCTGCCAGGCGGCAGCAAGCTGCTCGGTGAAAGTCATGGGTACTCGGAATATCCTGGTGGCGCCGGCGCACCATTGGCCGCGACCGGCGCGGTTGGCCGCAGCGGCGTGAAAACCTCTCACCCCTGCAGCATATGTCGCTTCCGGCAATTTTACCCGCTGCGTGCTATCGTTTTGCGCTTCCTCTCAAAACAAAGCGCGGCATGACGCACAGCCGCGCCCCGTCATGTCTCTCGATCGCCGCGGTATCTTCCTGCTTGTCGTGCTCACCCTTGCCTGGGGTATCAACTGGCCCATCATGAAGGTAGGCGTAGCGCACTTTCCGGCACTGGGCTTCCGCCTGCTGTGCATGGCGGGCGGGCTGGTGGCGCTGGGGCTGGCGCTGCGGCTGCGCGGCGATTCGCTGGCCGTGCCGCGGCGCGAATGGGGCACGGTGGTCCGCCTGGCCATTCCCAACATGGTGATCTGGCACCTGTTTGCGATCTGCGCGGTCAAGATGCTGTCCTCGGGCCGCGCCGCCATCCTGGGCTACACCATGCCGATCTGGGCAGTGGTCTGGGGCCTGGTCTTCTTCCGCGAACGCATTGGCGCCTGGGCCTGGCTGGGCATCGGCTGCGCGCTGGCCGGCACGGTGCTGCTGCTTTCCGGCGAGATCACCGCGCTGACCGGCAGCCCGGCCGGCACGCTGCTGATGCTGCTGGCCGCGGCCGGCTGGGGCTTCGGCACCCAGCTGATGAAGCGCACCCAGACCGACGTGCCCATCGGCGCCATGACGTTCTGGATGCTGGCCGTGACCCTGCCCTTCCTGGCGGCCGGCTCGCTGCTGCTGGAAGACGGCTGGCGCATGCCCACGGCCATCGAATGGGGCGCCATCGCCTACAACGCGGTGGTGGTCTTCGCCTTCTGCCACCTGGTCTGGTTCGGGCTGGCGCGCAGCCTGCCGCCGGTGGTATCGAGCCTGTCGATCATGTTCATCCCGGTGGTCGGCGTGTTCTCGGGCATGTGGATGCTGGGCGAGCAGCCGCACTGGCAGGATTACGCGGCGATCGTGCTGATGTTCCTGGCGCTGTCCTCGGTGATGCTAGCGCCGCTGCTGTGGCGGCGGCTGCAGGGCGTGCTGGGCTGATCGCCGAGTGGGCGCGCCCCCCGGTCGTGAGAGGGCAACAGCGGGCCGTGTGCGCGGAGATTTCACTTAACAAGCCACCCAACGTTGGGCTACACTCGCGGCCATCACAATCCCGGAGAAATTACGTGGGCAGTAGCATCGGGTGTTCGAGTTGCCGCAGCAGCGCTGCGACCTCTGCGAATGCCATGTCACTGCGGGCTGCGTAACGACGACCCGCCCGGAGCACCCGGCTCCGCGCCTCGTCGGCCTCGTCCGCAGCAGAACTGCGGGCGAGTGTCTTTCCGTGCCACCGGCGGCGCCATCCATGCGCGCCGCACCGCGTGCGGATTTTCCCTCTCCCGGCTAGCCAGCCAACCCAGGCAAACGCCATCGCCTTGTACTGCCCGCCGAGTCCGTTGCGTCCGGCAGCCGCGGTACAGCGCGATCACGCTTGCCCGTGGCCCGGCCCTGGCAGGGCGCCTTCCGGCGTCTCGCCAGGCCATGCAGGGCATGACGGACTACCTGGGAATGCGGCGAGCCGCCTGCGCTTGTCTTCGCGCTTGTCTTTGTTTTTCGTCGCAATCAGCAATAAGGAATCCCGGGGATGATCAACCTGTTCGTCCTGCAGAAAGGCCGGCTTGCCCAGGAGCAGGTCGACGAGCGCAATGAGCTGCTGCAGCACAAGCCGATCTGGATCGATGTCGTCAATCCCGACGACGAGGAACTGAACTGGATCAAGGAAGCCTATGGCGTCGCCCTTCCCGAACTGGAGGACCTGGGCGACCTGGAAGCGTCCGCGCGATATTTCGAGGGCGAGGACGAGAATATCCATATCCGCACCGACTTCCTGCTGGACGAGGAAGAGGCCTTATCGCGCAACGTGCGCGTGGCTTTCGTGCTCACGCGCGACGTACTATTCTCCATCCACGACGAAGACCTGCCGGTGTTCCGGCTGGTGCGGCTGCGCGCGCGTATGCGCCCGGGCTCGGTGCGCAATGCCAAGGACGTGCTGATGGACCTGTACGCGACCGACGCCGAATATTCCGCCGACTCGATCGAGGAAATCTACGAGCGGCTTGAAGAAGCGAGCCGCCGCGTATTGGCCGAGAACGTGACCGATGCCGCCGCCGCCGACGTGCTGGAAACCATCGCCCGCGAGGAAGACTTGAACGGGCGCATCCGCCGCAACGTGATGGACACGCGCCGCGCGGTGTCCTTCCTGATGCGCAGCCAGTTGCTGTCGGCCGAGCAGCAGGACGAGGCCCGCCAGATCCTGCGCGACATCGACTCGATCGAGAACCACACCGCGTTCCTGTTCGACAAGATCAACTTCCTGATGGACGCGACCGTCGGTTTCATCAACATCAACCAGAACAAGATCATCAAACTGTTCTCGGTGGTGTCGGTGGCGCTGATGCCGCCCACGCTGATCGCCAGCATCTATGGCATGAACTTCAAGTTCATGCCGGAGCTGGACTGGGCCGCGGGCTATCCGTGGGCGATTGCGCTGATGGCGGTGTCGGCGGCGATTCCGCTGGTGTATTTCCGCAGGAAGGGCTGGCTGAGCTGAGGCGCTGAATCTGCCGCTGCCTCGCTCCCCTCTCCCGCGCGCGGGAGAGGGGAGCAAACCCTCAGTCGGGCAGCGTGGCTGCGCCCATCCGCCGCGCGATGATGCCCGCCTTGGCGCGGAAGTTCACGCGCACGTTGGCGCAGTACTCCTTCTTGTCGAAGCACTTGGGCGCAGGCAGCGCCGCGGCCAGGCGCGCGGACTGGCCCACGCTGAGCTTGTCCGCGCCGGTGCGGAAGTAGTGCTGCGCCGCGGCCTGCGCGCCGAACACGCCCTCGCCCCACTCCACCGAATTCAGGTAGATCTCGTAGATGCGCTGCTTGTCCAGCCAGAACTCGAGCATCCACGTGATGGCCAGTTCCTGGCCCTTGCGCAGGTAGTGCTGCTCGGACGACAGGAACAGGTTCTTGGCCAGCTGCTGCGTGATTGTGGAACCGCCGCGCACGATGCGCCCGCGCTTCTTGTTGCGCTCCCACGCATCGAGCATGGCATCGAGCTCATAGCCGGGGTGGTTGACGAAGTCGGCATCCTCGCTGGCGATCACCGCGCGCTTGAGGTTGCGCGAGATGCGGTCGTAAGGCACCCATTGCCGGTCGAGGCCGCAGTTCCAGACGTTGATGCCGCACAGGCGCCAGCGCTCGGCGCGCATGAAGGTGGTGGTGGTCGGGTTGATGTACTGCCACGAGGCGATCTGCACGAAGAAGTACAGCTGCATCGCCACCACGCCCGCGGCCACGCAGCCGAGCAGGTAGCCCAGCCAGCGCACCGGGTTGAACACGGCACGGGCCGGCGCGGCGCTGGCCGTGCGGTTGCGGTTGGCCACGGCTGGCGGCGCCCCGGTCAGCCCTTGCGTTCGGCCTGCAGCGCGGCGCGCAGCTCGGCCAGCACGGGCGCGGTGCGGGGCCGCACGCCACGCCAGATATAGAAGGCCTCGGCGGCCTGTTCGACCAGCATGCCCAGGCCGTCGCTCACGCGCGCGCCGCAGCGGGTGGCGAACTGCAGGAACACGGTAGGCTCGGCGCCGTACATCATGTCGTAGGCCAGCACGCCTTCGCCCAGCAGGAACTCGGGCACCGGCGGCACTTCGCCATGCAGGCTGCTGGACGAGGCATTGATCACCACGTCGACGGCTTCGTCCTCGGACAGCCCGTCGAGCGCGTCGAGCCCGCCGCCCCACAGTTCCACGCCGTACTGGTCGGCGGCTTCGACAAATTCTTCCAGCATGTCGCTGGCGCGCGACGCGGTGCGGTTGGCCACCACGATGCGCGACGGCCGGCATTCGATCAGCGGCAGCATCGCGCCCATGGCGGCGCCGCCAGCGCCCAGCAGCAGCACGCGCTTGCCTTCGATCAGCGTGTCGAGGTTGTCCTGGATATCGCGCACCAGGCCGATGCCGTCGGTGTTGTCGCCATGGATCATGCCCTCTTCGATCCACAGCGTGTTGACCGCGCCAGCGGCCTCGGCGCGCTCGGTCAGGCGGTCGGCCAGGTCATAGGCCTCCAGCTTGAACGGCACCGTCACGTTGCAGCCGTAGCCGCCATCGGCAAAGAACTGACGCACGGTGTCGGCAAACCCGTCCAGCGGCGCCTCCAAGCGGTCGTATTGCACCGCTTCGCCGGTCTGGCGCGCAAAGGCGGCGTGGATCGCCGGCGAGCGGCTGTGCGCCACCGGGTTGCCGATCACCACATAGCGGTCGGAAGTGGCTTGGGAAGAATCAGTTGATGTCATCAGCGTGCCTGCAAGCGGGTTTCCAGCCCGCTGCGCGAAAACTTGAAAGTGGAAATGACTTCAAGGATGTCCTGGCGCGACGCCATCTCGGCGGTAAAGGGGCCGAACGGCGCGGCCGCGCGCACGATCGCCACGGCCTGGCGGTCCAGCGCGGGATCGCCCGAGCTCTTGACCACGTCGATGGCATCGACGTTGTAGCCGTCGCGGTTGTAGCCGAGCTTGCCCAGCCGATTGACGTTGATCACCAGGATCAGCTGGCCGTACAGCGGCTTGCCGTTGCGTTGCGGGAAATCAGTGGTGCCGCGCGCCTCGATCTTGTGGCGCAGCCGGTCGTAGTACTGCGCGTAGTCGACCGCCTGGGCGCTGGTGGCGGTCAGCTGGAAGCGCTTGGGCCGCTTGGCGTAGTGGTCCAGGTTGCGGCCGATCTCGGCCTCCAGCCTGGCCATCTCGTCGGTCGAGGTGCGCTCATCCTGGCCGCGCTGCGGGGTGTCCTGGCGCTTCTCGCCGGGCTTGAGCGGCTGGTTGCGCACCGGCGGCGCGGCCTCGCGCGACTGGGTCAGCAGGCGTTGCTGCTCCTGCTCCAGCTGCTCGACGCGGCGCTGCACCTGGCGCACCAGGTCGCCTTCCTGCGTCTGGGTCTGCGCGGGCAGCGGCGTGGTGGCGCGCTGCAGGTCATGGTCGCCGCCGCCGTCCAGGTTGGCTTGCGCCAGCGCGGTCGGGTTGCGCGGCTTCTGCGCCGACTTGGCATTGACCAGCACCACGTCCAGCGCGGCATCGCTGCGCTTGATCTCGAACACCTCGGGCGCGGCCACCCGCACCATCAGCAGCAGCACGTGCACGGCCACGGAAATGGCCAGCGCCTTGGCCAGCGTACTGCTGTTGTGCCACCTGGCATGCCACCAGTGGCGGGGAGCGGCGAGAGTGGCGTTCACGATGGATGGAGGGTGGCTGAAGGGGCCGGCGGCGGCCTGGCAAGACCGGGGCCACTAGCCCCGGATCAGACAGGCATTGTAAGTGAACGCCGCCGATTTCCGAAGGCTTCAGCCGGCCGCCGGGGTGCCGGTGTCGCGCTCGCCCGACGCCGCCCCGGCATCGTCGTCGCCAGGTTCGGCCGGGGTTTCGGCCGAGACCCCGGCGGCCTGCTCAGCGGCTTCCTCGGCGGCCGCCTCGGCAGCGGCTTCGGCGGACAACTCTGCGGCTTCCTCGTCGCTTTCCAGCTCTTCCTCGGGCACTTCGCCTTCACCGGCGAAGATTTCCAGCACCCGGCAGGACACTTCCAGCGTGATCTCGTCGGTCTCGCCGATCTCCAGCAGCACCTGCGTGCCGCGCTGCGCCTGGACCAGCTCGGGCACGCGCGTGACCAGCGGGATCTCGGTAAAGCGCACCGCGCCTTCCTTGAGCACCGAGGC
Organism: Cupriavidus sp. GW823-FHT06D04; assembly: GCF_058795055.1. Classification (NCBI taxonomy): domain Bacteria; kingdom Pseudomonadati; phylum Pseudomonadota; class Betaproteobacteria; order Burkholderiales; family Burkholderiaceae; genus Cupriavidus; species Cupriavidus sp. GW823-FHT06D04. Next base: position 647,697 of record NZ_JBXAHL010000001.1, read on the forward strand.
CACCATGCGCTCGCGCTTTTCCTGCTTGAGCCAGCGCAGGCACCAGTAGCGCTCCATGGTCGACTGGTGGTCGGCATAGGCGGCGTAAGTGCCTTCGAAGTCCGCCACCGCGGCCAGCAGGTCGGCGTCCTTGGGCTTGAACGGCGCCACCAGCTTGGCGGTCACGCCGTGCTGGGCCACCGCCAGGATCTGCCACTGGTTGACCAGGTCGACATAGCGGCGCAGTGGCGAGGTGCTCCACGCGTACTGCGCCACGCCCAGACCCTCATGCGGCGCCGGGTAGGTCTGCATGCGGGTGCGGTGCATGCCCCACGCCTTCTGCGTGCGGTAGATGCCCGGCACGCCGTTGTCGGCCAGCAGCTTGCCCCAGGTGCTGTTGGCCAGGATCATCAGCTCGGCCACGATCTTGTCCAGCGGCGAGCCGCGCTTGCGCTGTTCGATGCGCACGCGCTGGCTGCCGTCGGCCTGGTCGTCCAGGTAGAAATTGAAGTCGGCGCGGTTGTGGGTCTCGGGGCGCAGGCCGCTGGCCAGGCGCGCCTTCTGGCGCTCGTCGTACAGGTAGCCGGCAAAGTGCCACAGCTGCGTCAGTGCGTCGCGGAACGGGTAGTCGCCGGTGCCCGCGGCAAGCGCAGCCTCGGTGATGACATCGTCGAGCAGGTTGTGGCGCAGGTTGGCGGCGATCGGCACCATCTCGGCGCGGGTCTCGCTGCCGGTGATCAGCCACACGGTCGGGTCCACCGTCACGTAAAGCGACAGCGCCGGGCACGTGCGCCCTTCCTGCAGCGTGTAGCGCTCCACCACGGCGTCGGGCAGCATGGTGATCTTGTCGCCCGGGAAATAGACCGTGGACAGCCGCTGGCGCGCGACCGCATCGAGCGGTTCGCTGCGGCGGATGCCCAGCGCGGGCGCGGCGATATGGATGCCGATGCGCAGCTTGCCGTCGGGCAGCCTGGTCACGGACAGCGCATCGTCGATCTCGGTGGTGGTGACGTCGTCGATGGAGAATGCCTCCACGTCAGCCACCGGCAAATCGGCGGGCGGCTCGGGCACGTCGGTATCCGGGAAGCCGGTGCCCTTGGGGAAGCATTCCGCCAGGAACTTGGCCTCATGCAGCGCGCGCGCGCTGGCGACACCGCCGGCGGCCACCATCAGCCGCATCGGGGTCATGCCCAGCGCCGTGCAGGCCGCATCCATGGCCTTGAATTCCAGGCTGTTCTTGTCCGGCTTGAACAGCAGCTGCAGCACCTTGTTGCGGAACGTCTCCGGCAGCGTCAGCGCCTTGAGCTGGTCTTCATACTCGGCCTGCACCAGCGCCTGCTGGCGCTTGCGCTCGAGCGCGGCCAGCGCCGCCTTGAGCTGGTCTTCGGGCGCGCGCTGGTAGCGGCCGCGCCCCTTGCGGCGGAAGTACACCGGGTTGCCATGCAGCGCCATCGCCAGCGCCGCCTGCTGCACCGGGCCGGGCTCGGCGCCGTAGTACTCGGCGGCCAGCTCGGCAAAGCCGAATTCTGCCTCTGGCGCGCATTCCCACAGGAAGTCCAGGTCGATCTCGGCCGTCATGTCGCCGGTCTGGCGCACCAGCTCGATTGCCGACGGCTGCGCGAACTGCAGCAGCACGTCGCGCGACTTGACCTTGGTGCGCTTGCCCGCTGGCAACTCCACCTGGTAAGCCTCGCCCTGCTGGTTCAGCACGGTGCCGGCGCGGATTTCGCCGCCTTCTTCGAACAGCAACTGCATCGATCGGTACTTTCAGAAATGCGCGGAACCGCGCCTGGCCGCCAAGAGGCAGCGCCGGGGCGGGTCCTGTGGGAGAAATGGTGCAACCGGGCGCAAATTCGTGCGAACGGAAGCGAGTGCGGCGCGCGGGGTGCGAATCGCTGGCCGCGAGCCGCGCCGTATCGGTACGGCCCGAGACCTGGAATGATACCGCACCCCGCTCCGGCGGCTGCGGGGGCCGGCGCACCGGCAAGGTGCGTGCACCCGGCCCGCAGCGGCGCGCAGGCTCAGAGCGACATGCCGCCGCTGGCCTCGATCGCCACGCCGTTGACGTAGCTGGCGTCGTCGCTGGCCAGGAAGGCGTAGATGCTGGCGATCTCGGCCGGCTCGGCCAGGCGGCGCAGCCAGCAGGACGATTTCATGCCGTCCAGCACCTTTTCCGGCACGGTCTGCAGGATCTCGGTATTGACGAAGCCCGGGCACACGGCGTTTACGCGCACGCCCTTGGGGCCCAGCTCGCGCGCCCAGGTCTTGGTAAAGCCGATCACGCCGAACTTGCTGGCGGCGTAGTTGGTCTGGCCGAAGTTGCCGTACAGGCCGACCACGCTGGAAGCGTTCAGGATCACGCCCTTGCCCTGCTCGGTCATCAGGCCGGCCACGGCCTGCGCGCAGTTGAAGACGCCCTTCAGGTTGACGTCGATGACGGCATCGAACTGGGCCTCGGTCATCTTGGCCAGGCGTGCATCCTTGGTGATGCCGGCGTTGTTGACGAGGATGTCGACGCGTTCGTGCGCGGCCAGCACGGCGGCCACCATGGCATCGACTTCGTCGCGCCGGGTCACGTCGACGCGGTAGGCCGACACGGTGGCGCCGGTGGCGGCCAGCTTGTCGGCGGCCTCGCGCACGCGCCCTTCCTGCACGTCGCACAGGACAACGATGGCGCCGTCGGCGGCAAAGCGCTGCGCGGTGGCAAACCCGATGCCGGCGGCGGCACCGGTGATGATGGCAACCCGACCCTGCAGTTTCATCTCGTGATCTCTTTCTTGGTTTCGGTAGTGTGTGTGGAGGGGCTTCGGTCTGTGGTCCGCAAATACCTGGGATGCGGAATCGCCTCGGTCCCCGGGGATGGCCGCGACAGCAGGTCCGGCAGGAACACTTCTGTCACGAGCATGACGCCGCCGCCTCGCCGGAACACCGAGCGCCGCGCCGGCAGCATGGGCAGTGGCGCCATGGCCGGCAGCACGCGCTGCAAGGCCTGGCGCAGCGGATGGTGCGGCAGCAGCCGCGCAAACTGGAACGGCTCGCGCGCCACCGCCGGATCGACAAACAACCGACCGCCAAGCGGGCGCTCGCCCAGCCCGCGCAGGAACGGCCAGTCGCGGCGCGCATGGCGGCAGCGCACCACGGTATGGGCAAACACGGCGGGAATATCGTCGCAGATCAGCAGCACCTCGCGCGTCAGCGCGGGGGTGCGGTCGTGCTGGCCCAGCACCTGCCATTCATCGGCCAGCGGGCGCTGCGGGCGCTGCAGCAGGCGCGCCACGCGAAAGCGCTCCGACGCTGCCACCAGGCGCGCCGTCAGCGAGCCGTCGTCACCGGTCACCCAGCGCCGCAGGTTGGGCGTGATGGCTGCATCGAAGGCCAGGTGCGGGCTCCAGCCGCAGCGGCGCGCGGACTGCGCGCTCATGCCGGGCCTGCGCCGGCCGGCACCTTGCCGCCGGGGCCATAGCCGCAGAAGGCGAGCACATCGTCGACGTAGTCGGCAAATTCGCTGATGCCGTGGTCGCTGCCCTCGATCACGCGGATGTTCGCGCCCGGGCAGGCCGCGACCATCTCTCGGTAGTCCAGTACCTCGTCGCCGGTGGCGGCGATCAGGTAATAGCGTTCGGGATCGGTGATGGTGTCCACGCGCAGGTCCAGCAGCTCCTGCAGGTGGCGGCGCTCGACCGTGACCGAGCCGCCGCCGTGCCACAGCGGCTGTTCACCCAGGTACGTTTCCAGGTCGGTCCAGGGGTGGATGGCCGGATTGAGCAGCACGGTCTTGCAGCCATGGCGCTCGCCCAGCCAGCGGGCATAGAAGCCGCCCAGCGACGAGCCGACGATGGCGATCTCCTGGTCGCCGCCGGCCTGCGCGGCGCGGATCGCGGCCTGCGCCTGGGCAATGGCCATTTCGGGCGAGACATTGAGCGTGGGGCAGGCGTAGTAGCGGCCCACGCCCCACTCGCGCATGCGCTCCTGCACCAGCCGGGCCTTGAACGACTGGGGCGAGGAGCGGAATCCGTGCAGGTACAGCAGCATGGTCGTCCTTCCCGCCGGTCAGCGTGCGGCGCCCTGAGCCAGGGCGTCCAGCAGCTTCTGGTGCACGCCGCCGAAGCCGCCGTTGCTCATCACCAGCACGTGGTCGCCCGGCTGCGCCGCGGCACACACGGCCTGCACCAGCGCGCCCAAGTCCTGGAAGGCGGCAGCCTTGTCGCCCAGCGGCGCCAGCGATTCGGCCAGGTCCCAGCCCAGCGCGTCCCTGCCGGCCGGGGCGCCGTAGCCGAACACCAGGTCGGCCTGCTCCAGGCTGGCCGGCAACTGCGCCTTCATCACGCCCAGCTTCATGGTGTTGGAGCGCGGCTCCAGCACCGCCAGGATGCGGGCATCGCCGACGCGGCGGCGCAGCCCTTCCAGCGTGGTCTGGATCGCGGTCGGATGGTGGGCGAAGTCGTCATAGACCGTCACGCCGCCGGCCACGCCGCGCACTTCCATGCGGCGCTTGACGTTGGCAAAGCGGGACAGCGATTCGATCGCCTGCGCGGCCGGCACGCCCACATGACGCGCGGCGGCGATCGCGGCCAGCGCATTCATGCGGTTGTGGGTGCCCTGCAGGTCCCATACCACGGTGCCCTGGACGGCACCGCCAAACCAGACGTCGAAGGCGTCCTTGCCGGGCGCCGCCGTGGTGGCAGCATCGCTCTCGCGCCAGTCGCCTACGCCAAACTGCTCGACCTCGCTCCAGCAGCCGCGCTCCAGCACGCGTGCCAGGCTTTCCTCCACGCCGTTGACGACGATCCGGCCCTGGCCGGGCACGGTGCGCACCAGATGGTGGAACTGGGTCTCGATCGCCGCCAGATCCGGGAAGATGTCGGCGTGATCGTATTCCAGGTTGTTCAGGATTGCGGTGCGCGGGCGGTAGTGGACAAACTTGCTGCGCTTGTCGAAGAAGGCGGTGTCGTACTCGTCGGCCTCGATCACAAAGAAGTCCGATTCGGTCACGCGTGCCGAGATGCCGAAGTTCTGCGGCACCCCGCCCACCAGGAAGCCGGGGTTATAGCCGGCATCCTCCAAGATCCAGGCCAGCATCGACGTGGTGGTGGTCTTGCCGTGCGTGCCGGCCACCGCCAGCACCCACTTGCGCGCCAGCACGTGCTCGCCCAGCCATTGCGGACCCGACACATAGGGCAGGTTGCGGTCGAGGATGGCCTCCATCAGCGGATTGCCGCGCGAGACCACGTTACCGATCACGAACAGGTCCGGCTCCAGCGACAGCTGGGCGGGGTCGAAGCCTTCGATCAGCTCGATCCCCTGGGCCTCGAGCTGGGTGCTCATCGGCGGGTAGACATTGGCATCGCAGCCGGTGACGCGGTGGCCGGCCTCTTTTGCCAGTACCGCCAGGCCGCCCATGAAGGTGCCGCAGATGCCAAGGATATGAATATGCATGGGTTCCCGGAAAGACTTGAAGCCCGCAGGCGTGGGGATTCGGCACCCGGCGTGGCGCGGCGGCACGGCGGCTGTTTCAGGCCGTGTCTTGCGGTGCGGTGGCCGGGCAGGAAGCCTTCGATTGTACCCGAGCGCCCGCGGCCTTCGCTGCACTGCGGCAGCGCGCGCGCCGGTTGCGCGGGAGCCTCCGGTATCATGGGGCATGACCCGACGCACCACCCCCGACCCTACCCGCCTGCGCGAGGAAATCGCCCAGGCTGCCGCCCGGATGATTGCCGAGGACGGTGCCGACTACGCCACCGCCAAGCGCAAGGCCGCCCGCCAGGTGCTGGGCGAGCAGCGCGTGCCCGGCGAATGGCTGCCCGACAACGAGCAGGTCGAAGCCGAGGTACGCGCCTACCAGGCGCTGTTCCACGCCGACAGCCAGCCCCGCGTGCTGGCGCTGCTGCGCCGGCTGGCTGTGCTGGCCATGGAAGACCTGGCGCCGTTCCGGCCTTACCTGGTCGGCGCCGTGCTCAACGGCACCGCCACCGAGCACTCCGATATCTATCTGCAGTGCTTCTGCGACAGCGCCAAGGATGCGACGCTGCACCTGATCAACGCCGGCGTGGACTTCGAGACCAGCGAGAGCCGGCATTTCAGCGGCCGCGGCGAGGTCGAGACCCTCAGCTTCCTGTGGAAGGGCCAGTGGCCCGACCGCCGCGAGGCCCGGCTTCTCGCCGGCGAGGTGCGCGCGGAACTGGGTGCCCCAGTCGGCATTCATATAGCACTGTATGATGCCGTCGACGAACGCGGCGCCGTGCGTGCCGACGCCTCGGGGCGCCCGGCCCGCGCCGACGTGCAGGCGGTACGGGCGCTGATGGACGCGCCCGGCGATGCCGACCCGGCCTGACGCCCGCCCCCTACTACACAGGTCCGAGCCATCCCCATGACTGAAACCGTTTCCTCGCCCGCCCGCCGCTCCCGCCTCTGGCTGTGGATCGCCGTGGCCGTGGTCGCCTGCGCCACCGGCGCACTGGCCGGCCATTTCGTGTTCTCGCCCAAGCCCGCCAGCGACCAGGCGGTGGAAACCTTCTTCCAGACACGCCTGCCCGACGCCGCCGGCGCTGACCTGGACCTGGGCAAGCTGCGCGGCAAGACCGTGGTGATCAACTTCTGGGCGCCCTGGTGCGGGCCGTGTGTCGAGGAAATGCCGGAGCTGACCGCGCTGCATGAGGAATACAAGAGCCGCCAGGTCGAGTTTGTCGGCATCGGCATCGATTCCGCCGCCAATATCCAGCAGTTCACCACGAAGGTCCCGGTGGCCTACCCGCTCGCCGTGGCCGGTTTTGCCGGCACCGAGCTGTCGCGCAACTTCGGCAACAGCGCCGGCGGCCTGCCCTATACGGTGGTGATCAACCCGGACGGATCGGTGAAGTATCGCAAGATGGGACGGGTGACGGCTGAGGAACTGCGGGCCGTGCTGCCACGGGCCTGAGCATATTCTTCCGCCAAGTTCGCTGAATTTCGGTTTTCTTCAGCGATTTGTTTCGCCGGGGCACCAAAACGGCCGAAAAGTGCTTCAAGGGCCGCCGAAGCGTCGCAAAGGTCGCCAAGCCTTGTATCGCGCGCTAGACAAATCCCTCTAAGCTACGGTAATCTCCGCGCAATTTCGTTGATCTGGTCGAGCCGCCGTGACTGCAACCCGCTCCCTCCGTCGCTCAGCCCGCTACCGCAAGGTGCTGGTCCTGCATGGGCCAAACCTGAACCTGCTGGGCACGCGCGAGCCAGAAACCTACGGGCACACGACGCTTGCCGATATCGACGCGGCCCTCGCCGAACGCGCGGCAAAAGCCGGCGTTTCGCTGGATACGTTCCAGTCCAACCATGAGGGGGCACTGGTCGACCGCATCCACGCCGCACGCGCGGAAGGGGTCGAGTTCATCATCATCAACCCGGCTGCCTACACGCACACCAGCGTGGCACTGCGCGATGCCCTGGCCGGCGTGGCGATCCCGTTCGTCGAGGTGCACCTGTCCAACGTGCACCGGCGCGAAAGCTTTCGCCACCACTCCTATTTCTCTGACGTGGCGGTCGGAGTGATCTGCGGGCTCGGCTGGCAGGGTTACCTGCTGGCGCTGGACTATGTGCTGGACCAGGAGCAGCCGCCACCCGAGAGTTCGGGGAGCTGAACTCCCAAGATTTTTTCGACAACCTGCGCGCGCCGCCCGGCGGCCTGCGCCCGTTGGCGTGCCTCGGCACGCCGGGCGCGGATTTCCGGTGGCCGGCAACACGATTCTTCCGCCGCGGCCCGTCCCGGGCAGCGGCCGGATAACCCGATTCAGGAGGATAAAAAGATGGACCTGCGCAAGCTGAAGACGCTTATCGACCTGGTGGCCGAATCCGGCATCTCCGAGCTGGAAGTCACCGAAGGCGACGGCAAGGTACGCATCGTCAAGCAACCGCCGCAAATCGTCGCCGCGCCGATGGCCATGCCGCAGATGCAGGCGCTGCCGCCCGCCGCGGCCGCCGCACCGGCTGGTGCCGCGGCACCGGCTGCAGAGCCCGTCGCCCAGCTGCCCGCCGGCCATGTGGTGACCTCGCCGATGGTAGGCACGTTCTACCGTGCGCCGTCGCCGGGCGCCGCGCCGTTCGTCAACGTCGGCGACTCGGTCAAGGAAGGCCAGACCGTCTGCATCATCGAAGCCATGAAGCTGCTCAACGAAATCGAGTGCGACAAGGCCGGCGTCATCAAGGAAATCCTGGTCGAGAACGGCCAGGCCGTCGAATACGGCCAGCCGCTGTTCGTCATCGGCTGATCCTGACCGGCATGCCATGCCGCACGCTGCCATCGGCCACGCAAGTGGCCCCCGCAGCAGTGCCCGCGCGGCATGCCATGGCGTTGTTTGGCGCCAGGGACGTTGTGGGCTTCGCGGCCCGTTCCGTGCAGTTCCATGCAGTTCCGCGCAGTATGGCGGCCGCGGCGGCGACAGCCCCCGGGCCGCGCGCCCGGCGTGCCGTTGCGGCACGCAGCGGGACCGCTACTGTTCTCGCAGAGAGAGACCATGTTTGAAAAAATTCTGATCGCGAACCGCGGCGAAATCGCTCTTCGCATCCAGCGCGCCTGCCGCGAACTGGGCATCAAGACGGTCGTGGTGTACTCCGAGGCCGACAAGGAGGCCAAGTACGTACGCCTGGCAGACGAAGCCGTCTGCATCGGCCCGGCCCCGTCGCCGCTGTCGTACCTGAACATGCCGGCCATCATCTCGGCCGCCGAAGTGACCGACGCGCAAGCCATCCACCCCGGCTACGGCTTCCTGTCCGAGAACGCCGATTTTGCCGAGCGTGTGGAGAAATCCGGCTTCGTCTTTATCGGCCCGACCGCCGACAGCATCCGCCTGATGGGCGACAAGGTGTCGGCCAAGCAATCCATGATCAAGGCCGGCGTGCCGTGCGTGCCCGGCTCGGACGGCGCCCTGCCCGACGACCCCAAGGAAATCCTGGCCACTGCGCGCCGCGTGGGCTACCCGGTGATCATCAAGGCCGCAGGCGGCGGCGGTGGCCGCGGCATGCGCGTGGTGCACACGGAAGCCGCGCTGATCAACGCCGTCAACATGACGCGCGAAGAAGCCGGGCGCGCCTTCGGCAATCCCGAGGTCTACATGGAGAAGTTCCTTGAGAACCCGCGCCATGTGGAAATCCAGATCCTCGCTGACCAGCACCGCCAGGCGATCTGGCTGGGCGAGCGCGACTGCTCGATGCAGCGCCGCCACCAGAAGGTGATCGAGGAAGCGCCCGCACCGCACATTCCGCGCCGCCTGATCGAGCGCATCGGCGACCGCTGCGCCGAGGCCTGCAAGAAGATGGGCTATCGCGGCGCCGGCACGTTCGAGTTCCTGTATGAGAACAACGAGTTCTATTTCATCGAGATGAACACGCGCGTGCAGGTCGAGCACCCGGTCACCGAGATGATCACCGGCATCGACATTGTGCAGGAGCAGATCCGCATCGCCTTCGGCGAGAAGCTGCGCTTGCGCCAGAAGGATGTGCAGTTCCGTGGCCACGCGATCGAATGCCGCGTGAACGCCGAGGATCCGTTCAAGTTCACGCCGTCGCCGGGCCGCATCACCGCCTGGCACATGCCCGGCGGCCCGGGTGTGCGGGTCGACTCGCACGCGTATGATGGTTACTTCGTCCCGCCCAACTACGATTCGATGATCGGCAAGATCATTACTTACGGTGCCACGCGCGAGCAGGCCATTGCCCGCATGCGCATCGCGCTGTCGGAAATGGTGGTGGACGGGATCCAGACCAACGTGCCGCTGCACCGCGAGCTGATGATGGATGCCAACTTCGTTGAAGGCGGCACCAGCATCCACTACCTCGAGCATCGCCTGGCGGAGCGCGCGAAGGCCTGACGCAACGTTACCCGCAATAGACAAGCAGCAAGCAAGGAAGCCCGTGGCATTTCAGGAATGTGTGATCGAAGTGGCGCAGGACCAGGCCGAAGCCTGGTCTGATGCCCTGTTCGACCTCGGCGCGCTGTCGGTCTCGGTGGAAGATGCCGATGCCGACACGCCCGACGAGCAGCCGCTCTTTGGCGAGCCCGGGCTGGAACCGAAGCAACTCGCGTGGAACCGCTCGCGCGTGGTGGCGCTGTTCGGCGACGATGCCGATCCGGCCGTGGTGGTAGCGGCAGCCGCCAACCAGCTTGGCATCGATCCGGTGCCGGCCTACCAGCTGCGCGCGGTCGAGGACCAGGACTGGGTGCGGCTGACGCAATCCCAGTTCGAGCCGATCCGCATCGGCGAGCGCATCTGGGTGGTGCCGTCGTGGCACGAAGCACCCGAGCCCGATGCCGTGGTGCTGGAACTCGACCCGGGCCTGGCCTTCGGCACCGGCAGCCATCCCACCACGCGGCTGTGCATGCAGTGGCTGGAGCAGAACCTGAAGCCGGGCGAGACCGTGCTCGACTACGGCTGCGGCTCCGGCATCCTGGCCATCGTGGCGCGCAAGCTGGGCGCGGGCGACACCGTCGGCATCGACATCGATCCCAACGCAGTGGAAGCGTCGCGCTACAACGCCGAGCGCAACCGGGTGGAAGCCTCGTTCGCGCTTCCCGAATCGGTATCCGAGGCCAGCTACGACCTGGTGGTCGCCAATATCCTGTCCAATCCGCTCAAGCTGATGGCCGCCATGCTGAGCGCGCGCGTGCGCGCCGGCGGACGGCTGGTGCTGTCCGGCGTGCTGGAGCGCCAGGCGGATGAAGTCGCCGCGGCCTACGCGCCCTGGCTGCCGCTGACGGTGTGGCGCAGCGAGGAAGGCTGGGTGTGCCTGCATGGCACCCGCGGCACCCGCCCCTGATTCACACCGATGGCCGCCGTCAAGCTAGTCACGCGCTGCCCGGCCTGCCGCACCGCCTTCCGGCTGGTCGCGGACCAGTTGCGCCTGCGCCAGGGCCTGGTGCGCTGCGGCCAGTGCGAAACGGTGTTCGACGCGCGCGAGCACCTGATCGAGATTCCGCTGCCGACCGACGCTGCGTCCTCGGCATCATCGGCGCCATCTGCGGCAACTTCACCGGCCGCGCCTGCCGCCCCCTCGGCGCCGCCCGCATCGGCTGACGCCGCGCCTGCGCCGCAGCCTGCCTTCACCCCGACCATCGACCCCGGCTATGACGTGCCGGCGCTGGACGCGCCGACGATGCTGATGTCGTCGCCGGAGGACATGGCCATGCCGGCACCCGCCGGCATGGAAGACACCGAGATCGATCAGGCGCTGCGCGAAGCCAACGAAGCCGTCGCCCATCGCGATGCACGCGACGCAGAACGCCAGGCTGCCGGCCCGGATGCGGCAGGGCCCGCCCCCGTCACGGCACCGGAGCAAGCCGAGGATACGCCGCCACAGCCGGCCCCTGCGTCGGCCTGGCCGGTACTCGATCACGGCGCGCTCGATACCCCGGCCGCACCGGCGGCATCCCCGACTTCTGCGGCGGCACCGGCAGCGCCGCAACCCGCCGACGCCGAGCCCGCGCCAGTGGCACCCGCTGCCAACATCCCCAGCGCAAGCGAGTTCCTGCGCGCGGCGTCAGCCGATGCCGGGTCCGAGCCGACCGCGTGGCCGGATGAGGCATCGGCCCGCCCCGCCGCCCCACCCGCCTCACCCACCGTTGGTGACAACGACAACGCCCCCGGCCCCGACACCGGCCAGCCCTTCAGCGTCACCGGCGGCGCCGTCGCTCGCGAGCAGACCACGCGCCGCTGGGCGCGCACCGAAGCACCAACCGGCCCGGTCTTCGCCCCCGACTTCCTGCGCCATGCGCGTGAGCGCGAGCGCGAACGCCAGCCCCGCAAGCCAGTGGCCGTGCCGCGCTCCGCCTGGCGCGTGGCCGCCGTGGTGCTTGCCATCGCCGCGGCCGTGCAAGTGGTCTACCTGGCACGCAGCCAGCTGGCCGGCCAGTTCCCGATGCTGCGCCCGGCACTCGAGGCCGCTTGCGCGCCGCTGGGCTGCGACGTGCCGCCGTGGCGCGACATCGATGCGCTGCGCATAGAGACCTCGCAGCTGCAGCGCCAGGATGAAGACGGCGACACCTACCTGCTGGCGGTCACGCTGCGCAACCTGGGCCGCGCCAGCACCGCCCTGCCCGCGATCGAGCTGGTGATGACCGACCTGCAGGACCAGCTGCTGCTGCGCCGGGTGCTGCAACCCGCGGAGTACCTGGAGCCGTCGCAGAAGGCCTTTGCCGCGCAGGGTCTTCGCGCGGGCACGGAGCTGCCGGTTCGGGTACGATTCCGAACGCAGCAGGCGCCAGCCAACTATCGCGTGCTGATTTTTTACCCCTGAATTCCCGGCCCGCCGCCGGACCCAATCCGAGTCCGGCGGCAGGCCGCGCCCCCCGCTCCGGACACGAACCGGAAATCCATCAGACAACAAGGAGTAGACATGAGCAACGTCACCCTCGGCGGCAACGCCATCGAAGTCGCAGGCAAGTTCCCGCAAGCCGGCGACAAGGCCCCCGCCTTCTCGCTGGTCGGCAAGGACCTGAAGGACGTCACGCTGGCCGACTTCGCCGGCAAGCGCAAGGTGCTGAACATCGTCCCGAGCCTGGATACCCCGGTGTGCCAGGCCTCCGCGCGCAAGTTCAATGAAGCCGCCAGCGGCCTCGCCAACACCGTGGTGCTGACGATCTCGGCCGACCTGCCGTTCGCCATGGGCCGCTTCTGCACCGCTGAAGGCCTGGCCAACGTAGTGCCGCTGTCGACCATGCGCGGCGCCGAGTTCAAGGGCAACTACGGCGTGGACATCAAGACCGGCCCGCTGGCCGGCGTGACCGCCCGTGCCGTGGTGGTGCTCGACGAGAACGACACCGTCAAGTACAGCCAGCTGGTGCCGGAAATCAAGACCGAGCCGGATTACGACGCCGCCCTGGCCGCTCTGAAGTAATCAGCGGCACGCCCGGGAACCCTCGGGTTCCCGGACGGCAGCGGCCGCCCGCATCCCGGGGCGGCCGCTTTTTTGTTTTCTGCCTGACCGATATCGCCCGCAAGGGCTCCGTTCCACTCAATCATCCCAAACACCTGGAGAGAGCATGGCCAGCCTGATCTGCGGCTCCGTCGCCTACGACACCATCATGACGTTCGACGGACGCTTCCGTGAACACATCCTGCCGGACCAGATCCACATGCTGAACGTCTCGTTCCTGGTGCCCGGCATGCGCCGCGAGTTCGGCGGCTGCGCCGGCAACATCGCCTACACGCTGAAGATGCTGGGCGGCGATCCCGTGGTGATGGCCACCGTCGGCACCGATGCCGAACCCTACCTGGACTACCTGCGCAAGCTGGAGATCGCCACCGGCCACATCCGCGTCCTGCCTGAGACCTTCACCGCGCAGGCGATGATCACCACCGACCTGGACAACAACCAGATCACCGCCTTCCACCCTGGCGCGATGAGCCAGTCGCAGCTGAACAACGTCAAGGATGCGCTGGGCGGCGCCAGCGCGCCGGGCCTGGGCATCGTCGCGCCCGACAGCCGCGAGGGCATGCTGCACCACGCGCGCCAGTTCGCCGAGGCCGGCGTGCCATTCATCTTTGACCTGGGTCAGGCCATGCCCCTGTTCAACGGGGAAGACCTGCGCGAGTTCGTTGAACTCGCCAGTTACGTGACAGTCAATGACTACGAGGCGCAGGTCCTGCTGTCCCGAACCGCCTGGACCAGCGCCGAGGTTGCCGCCAAGGTTCGTGCCTTCATCGTCACGCACGGCGAGCGCGGCGCCAGCATCTTTGCCGATGGTCACCAGTACGCGATCCCGGCCGTTGCTGCCGAGCGCATCGTGGACCCGACCGGGTGTGGCGACGCCTTCCGTGGCGGCCTGCTTTACGGCATTGAAAACGGATTAGACTGGGAAACGACTGGCCGCCTGGCATCGCTGATGGGTTCGGTCAAGATCGCGCAACAGGGTCCGCAGAACCACTGGTTGTCGCGCGAGGAAATCGGCAACCGGTTCCAGTCTGCATTCGGGTACCGCTACGCCTGACCTGCGGCCAGCGCGTGGCTTTTTTTCGGGAAACGACATGAACAACAAGCTACGTGGCGGTGCCGTTGCCGTCCTTGCCGTCACCGCCCTGGTTGCCGGCTGCGCTACGCAATCCAACTCCAACAGCGTCTATGGCACGGGCCAGGCGCAGCGCGAACAGACCGTGCGCTACGGCGTGGTCGAAGGCATCCGCGAGGTCACCATCCAGGGTAACCAGAGCGGCGCCGGCACGCTGGCGGGCGGTGCCATCGGCGGCATTGCCGCCGGCAGCACCATCGGCGGCGGCAACGGCGCGGTGGCGGCCGGGATCCTCGGCGCGGTGCTCGGTGGCATTGCCGGCAGCGCGGCCGAGAACAAGATCAACCAGCGCCGCGGGCTGGAAATCACCGTGCGCCTGGAGAACGGCGAGATGCGTGCGATCACGCAGGAGGCCGACGAAGCCTTCCGCCCCGGCGAGCGCGTACGGCTGCTGTCCTCGGGCGGCGTGACCCGGGTCACGCACTGAGCCCTCGCGGCCCCGCAGGGCCGCCCCGGGGCGCAGCAAAGCGCGCCGCACCCGCAAGGGTCGCGGCGCATTTTCTTTTCGGCTTTGCAATTCCGTAACAGTGGCGGACCGCTCCCGCACGCGGCGCGCGCCCATGAAAAAACCCGCCGGGCGGATGCCATCGGCGGGTCGGCAAGACCTGGTGTCTTGCGGACCGGATACGCAGTATCCGGTCATGCGGGCACGCGCTGCGTGCCGGTGCGGTTCCTTGCGGAACGCGTAAGGTCCACTCCGTGGCGGAGCAGCTTACGGACGGTTGCCCGTCGGGAACGGCCAGGCAGCAGCCGGGTTCAGCGCGGTCTTGGCAGCCGAAGCGGGAGCAACGGCAGGGGCCGCGGCAGGCTTGGCGGCAGCCTTCTTGGCAGCCGGCTTCTTGGCAGCAGCCTTCTTGGCAGCCGGCTTCTTGGCGGCAGCCTTCTTGGCAGCAACCTTCTTCACTGCAGCCTTCTTGGCCGGAGCCTTCTTGGCGACAGCCTTCTTGGCGACAGCCTTCTTGGCCACGACCTTCTTGGCGGCAACCTTCTTCACTGCAGCCTTCTTGGCCGGAGCCTTCTTGGCTGCAACCTTCTTGGTCGCGACCTTCTTGGCGGCTACCTTCTTCACCGCAGCCTTCTTGGCCGGGGCCTTCTTGGCGGCTGCCTTCTTGGCCGGTGCAGCCTTCTTGGCTGCGACCTTCTTCACAGCGGCCTTCTTGGCCGGTGCCTTCTTGGCGGCCGGTGCTGCCTTCTTGGCGGCTACCTTCTTCACAGCAGCCTTCTTGGCGGCCGGCTTGGCGGCCTTCTTAGCCGCCGGCTTTTTCTTTGCAGCAGTTGCCATGGATAACTCCTTCACTAGAGAGTGAATATCGAATGACCTAAGTTGGCGACCCGACCGACCCGAGGCGCACTACAGCAGCGCGGCCCCAGTCGAGCGAGCGATTCATCGGCGTGCGGCCCGACCACTGCTGCACGCTAATGAATTTGGTTGCAGGCGCACCGCCCGTGGCGGTGACTTGGCGGCCGGAGCGAGCCCGCAAGCGGGTCTCGGGCACGTGCCGCGCCCTGGAATATTCGATCAGCCCGCACCGCCCGTTGAGCCGGCGCACGGCCAGAAATGAGGAGATATCGGACAGCTGGCCTGCGGTGCGGGCTTGGCCTCGCGCACGGCAGGCGGCATTCATTCGGTGGTAGCGGGTCCAACCCGTTAATGGACCAAGGGAGACTGCACGCGTTTTAAGAAGCCGGTCCGGCCTGGTCTGCGTCAAAGTTCTCGTGCTCCTCAGCTACTACCTTCGTCACTGCATCGAAGCGCGCATCGCGCTCGTCGTTCCATCTTGCTTCCTGCTTCTCTGCAATGAAGTGAGACTCTTGTCAAGGCGAATCATAATTCGTTTGCACGATGATGTTAAGAAAAAAGTGCAAAAAAACTTGCCTGCATGTTTCGCTCGAACTAGTTCTCACGCGCGGTGTCACGAAGACGTTGCCGATAGCATCGCAACGCGTCGCTCGCACGCTGGTGCCGATGCTCGTTTCGCACGCTCGCACAGGCAGCGCGACACCCCATCGCACGCACCGCGCATCGCAGCTTTTACACACCGCGACAGACGCTGACGACCAGCATCGCAACGCGCGCCTGACGACTGCGCAACGACGCTGCGCGTGTCATCACGTTTTCCGAAAAGCCGCATGGACAAAGGCTTTGCGGGCGATGCACCGATACGCGTGCGGCAGCCGTCGACTGGTGCGGACACGTTCCAGAACACGCGCGCGCCGCGTTGTGCGGCAGACGCCCTGCATGCTTTACACACTCGGCAGCGCACGCACGCGCCGCCATGCGAGCGAGCCTCGCTCATGCTCGCCTCGCGCTTCGCGCGACAGCGTCGCACACACCGTCCGAGAGTGATGCGTGCACGCAACGGTTTGCATCGACGCAACAGCGCGAAGACATCGCGAGGGCATCAAAGCGTTGCGATCGAGCCAAGCCGCGACGCTCGCGAAGCATCGCGGCAACACTTCGGCAGACGCTTCGATCAAGTCATCGGCATGCGTGTTCGATCCGCGCGCTTGCCGTGCGATCCGGATCGCGCGCGCCGTGCCTCGCGTGTTCGCGCTCTCACCCTCGCCGCTCGCCGCACCACTCGCCTCGCCCTGCCGGCAGCGCGTCGTACGTCCGCTTAGAGGATTGCTTCAGCGCCCGCCCGCCGGTGTCTTTTGCTGCATCACAATAACCCGCAAACGGCAGCTGCATGCGGCTTTTCGGGTAGCGGGCGATGGCGGCGGAAAGGCGCGCGCCGCGCCGCGCCGGATTGCGGCGCGGCCCCGGCGCCAGTAGATTGGCGTGGCTACGAACCTCAAAGGAGACATCATGCGCATCCATTCCCCCCTTGCTTCGACCCTGCGCGCCGCCGTGCTTGCCGCCACCCTGCTCGGCAGCGCCGCGGCGATGGCGCAGGCCACGCCCAGCGGCACGTGGAAGACCATCGACGACAACACCGGCAAGCCGCGCGGGCTGGTGGAGATCACCGAGAAGAGCGGCGTCTTCAGCGGACGCCTGGTCAAGACCTTCGTCGAGAGCGACGGCAAGCCGCGCGTGTGCGACAAGTGCACCGACGCACGCAAGGACCAGCCCGTCATCGGCATGACCATCCTCTCCGGCCTGCGCAAGACCGGCGACAACGAGTGGAGCGGCGGCGAGATCCTGGATCCGGAGAACGGCAAGGTCTACAAGAGCAAGATGTCGCTGGCCGAGGACGGCAACAAGCTCAACGTGCGCGGCTTCATCGGCATCAGCCTGATCGGCCGCACCCAGACCTGGGAACGCGACCACTGACCCTGCCGGCGCGGCACAGGACTCAGGGTTTCTCCGGGGCATGCCGCTGCGTGCCCAGCCGAAGGAGAAATGGCAGTCGAAAAAAAACCGGGCGGTTCATCACCGCCCGGTTTTTTTGTCCACGATGCTGCGCTTTACATCCGGTAGCGCAGGGTGGCCATCACGCTGCGCGGGGCACCCGGCATGTTCAGGTTGGCATTCGAACCATGCGCCGAGACGATGTAGTTCTTGTTGAACAGGTTGTACAGGTTCAACTGCGCCTCGAACGGACCATGGCGGTACCAGGCCATCATGTCCGCCGTGACATAGCCCGGGAGCGTGACGGTATTGGCCTGATCGGCCATGCGGGCGCCGACCAGGTTCAGGCCGCCGCCGATGCCAAAGCCGTTGCCCAGCGTCTTGGTCAGCCAGACGTTGCCGGAGTGGCGAGGCGTCAGCGTGGCACGCTTGCCCTGGAACAAGGGGGTCGACTTGGTCACCACTGCATCCAGGTAGGCATAGCCGGCCAGCACGCGCCAGCCGCTGCCGAGCTCCGCGGCGCCGCTCAGCTCGATGCCGTCCGTGCGCTGCTCGCCAACCGGAATCAGCGCCGTGCCGGTGGCATTGGCTATCTTCATATTGTTCCGTTCCAGCCGGAACACGGAAATCGTCGTGCTCGCCTTGCCGTCGAGCCAGTCGTACTTGGCGCCGACTTCGGCATTGTTGGTCGTCTCTGGTGCCAGTTCGGCGTTGTTGGCGGCCAGCGCGAAGGTCTCACCCGAGGGCTGGAACGACCGGCTCCACGACACGTAATACGACTGCACCTTCGACGGCTGCCAGACCAGGCCCGCACGCGGGCTCCAGGCATTGTCGGTGCGCGACAGGTTCTTCTGGCCAGCCAGGCGCTGGTTGGTGTCCTGCTGGAAGTTGTCGTAACGCACGCCGAACAGCGCCTTCCACTGCTCGGTAAAGGTGATCATGTCCTGCGTGTAGAACGCCAGGGTCTTGGCGGTAGCCAGGTTGCTCGTGGCAGGCGTGCCACCGACCAGGCGCGGCAGCGTCGGCAGTACCGGGTTGAACAGATCGAAGGTGCCTGGCACGGCCTTGGAGAAATTGACGAGATCCTTGTTCTGCTGGCCGATCTCCATCCCGTACAGGATTTCGTGCCTGGTACCGAAGATCGTCGCCTTCTGCGTCAGGTCCGTCTGGTTGAACCAGCCGTGCTCCTCGCGGTAGACGTTGGAGTGCGACATCGTCAGCCGCTGTGTCACCTCGTTGACCGCGCTGGTCAGCGTGTTATTGCGATCCAGCGAGTAGTGGTAGTACCGCGTGGCGTTACGGATCGACCAGTCGTCGTTGAAGCGATGGTTGATCGTGGCAGTGCCCGAGTACACACGCGACTGGCTATAGTCGGCGTCGCGCGCATTGGCCGCGCCGTAGTAGCGCGAGGCCGGCACGTCTACCGGGCGCCCCTTGTAGGCCGGGACGCCGAAGTCCGTCACGCGGCGGTCTTCGAGGTAGTCGGCCTGCAGCAGCACGGTGGTCTCTGGCGCGATGCGCAGTTCCAGGGACGGCGCCACGGCGGCACGGTCCAGGAACTGCTGTGAGCGGTAGCTGTTGGCCTTCTCCACCGCACCGGTCACGCGGAAAGCGGCGGCGCCGTCGGCGAACACGCGGCCCACGTCGGCCTCGGCGCGGCGGTCGGCCCACATGCCGTAGCTAAGCGCGAAGTCGGTGACGTCGATGCCGGGCTTCTTGGTCACGCGGTTGATCAGGCCACCCGACGAACCGCGGCCGTACAGCACCGCTGCCGGCCCCTTGATGACTTCGACGCGGTCGACGTTGGACAGGTCGCGGAAGTACAGCGCATCGTCGCGGATGCCGTCGACGAACTGGTCGGCGATGGCGGAAAAGCCGCGGATCGACACCTGGTCGCGCTGGCCATCGCCGGTGGAGAACGACACGCCCGGCACGTTCTTCAGCGCATCCTGCATCGAAGTGGCGTGCTGGTCGCGCATGACATCACCGGTGACCACATTGACGGTCTGTGGGATGTCGCGCAGCGGCGCCTCGGTCTTGGTCGCGCTGACCGCATTGGGCGGGTTATAGCCGGTGCCAAGCTCGCGGCTGACATCGGCCCTGACCGTGACCTCAGGCAACTGCGCCGAAGCGTCTGGCGCGGCCTGGGCCCACCCCAGCATCGGTTGAAATACGAAGCTCCCCGCCACCGCGGCACAGATCGGGTGAAGTTTTATTCTCATTTCCGTGTAATCGGCTGTAATAGTTTTGAAAACGCGGGCGCATTATCGATTACAGGATTGTCAGGGTCAACGAGATTGCGAATTATTCCTATTCGTGGTCAATATATGTTGCATTGATCACAACCATGGCTGGCACGGCCATTTCTGTGGCGGGTCCCGAACTTCTGCAACGCATTTCCTACACCAGCTGCCCGGCAAGGGCATCGCGCGCCTCAGCAACAAAGGCTGACTCACCGCGCCGGCCCGGCAACAGGAAAAACTCCGCCTCCGGCAGTCGCGGCAGGCCCAACCGCGCAATGGTGGCGGCATCCAGCGGTGCCACGCCGGGGCCGATCGCCGACGCATTCAGGCACGACAACCCCAGCCCCGCCGCCAGCGCCAGGTGCAGCCCCGCGACGCCCGACGCCGAGTGCGCAACCTCGAATGGCAGCCGCTTGCGCAGCAACAGCTGCACCACGTACTGATGCAGCGAGCAGGTATCGGGCAGCAGCACCAGCGGCAGCGTGGCGGGCAGGCTGTCGGCCTCGGCCGGCGCGGCGACCCAGGCCAGCGGCTCGCGCCGCAGCACCGTGCCGCGCGTGCCCGCACCCTGCCCGCGCGTGCCGGGCAGGCGCATGCTGAGGCCGATATCGAAGGTGTCCATCTCCGCGGCGGCATCGATTGCCGCGCTCTTCATCACCGTCACGTGCAGCCGCAGGTACGGGTAGCGCTCGCGCAGGCGCCGCAGCATGCCGGCGATCTCGCCCGGGCGGAAGTAATCGGTCACGGCCAGCCGCAGTTCGCCCGCCAGCGCGTGGCCGCGCAGCTCCTGCAGGGCCAGCTCGTTCAGCGCCAGGATACGCCGCGCGTGTTCCAGCAGCCGCTCCCCCGCCGGCGTCGGCACCGCGCCATGCCGTCCGCGCGACAGCAGCGGCACGCCGGCGCGCTCCTCCAGCTTGCGCAGCTGCTCGCTGACCGAGGACTGCGACAGGAACAGTCTGGGCGCCGCCGCTGACAGGCTGCCGCTGTCCGCGACCGTGACAAAGGTGCGCAACTGGTCGGTTTCGAATCCACGCATGGCAAGGCTCCGGCAAGGGTGGCATTACTTCGGATAACCCGATGGTCCACATCGGCTATTCCCGCTTTTCCGATACTACACCACCCCCTACCATGGCATCACCCACCCACGCAAAAGCAAGGAGCCAGCCATGCCCCACATCGTCCTGCACCTGTCCGGCCAACCCGATGCCGCCCTCACCCGCCGCAGCGCCAGGGCGATCGCCGACCTGACCGAGCGCGTGCTCGGCAAGAAGCGCGACGTGATTGCCGTCACGGTCCAGTACATCCCGCACGACAGCTGGATCATCGCCGACATGCCGCTGTCGGAGCAGGGCCGCAACGCCTTCCACCTGGACATCAGCGTGACCGATGAAACCAACACCAAGGCGGAGAAAGCGCAGTTCATCGAGGCCGTGTTCGAGACCATGTCGGGGCTGCTGGGCAAGCTGCATCCGGTGTCGTACGTGCACGTGATCGACGCCCGCGCAGCGGCCTATGGCTACGGCGGGCGCACGCAGGAGTATCGCCACCAGCACGGCTGAAACAGCGCATCGCCTTCATGCCGGCCGCTGTCATCCCAGTGCCCCGCGGCGAGACCAGAGGTTTCGCCGCGGGCCAAGCTGTGGCACAGTCGCCCGCTGATCCCTTTTCCTGACGGACTGACAGAGACAAGGCGCCACAAGCGCCAGCCCCCGCGCGGCAAACGGACCGCACCTCAGGACAAGGCAACCCTGAAGGAGATCCGATGTCGTTTCTGATCGTGCTGGCAGCCCTTGCCTTTCTGATGTTCGCCGCGTACCGCGGCTACAGCGTGATCCTGTTCGCGCCCATCGCCGCGCTGGGCGCGGTGCTGCTGACCGACCCGTCCGCGGTCGCACCGGTGTTCACCGGCATCTTCATGGAGAAGATGGTCGGCTTCGTGAAGCTGTATTTCCCCGTGTTCCTATTAGGCGCGGTATTCGGCAAGGTAGTTGAGCTGTCCGGCTTCTCCGAGTCCATCGTCGCCGCAGCGATCCGCTATATCGGGCGCTCGCGCGCCAACGCGGTGATCGTCACAGTGTGCGCGCTGCTGACCTATGGCGGCGTGTCGCTATTCGTGGTGGTGTTCGCGGTCTATCCGTTCGCGGCCGAGCTGTACCGCCAGAGCAACATCCCCAAGCGGCTGATGCCGGGCGCGATCGCGCTGGGCGCGTTCTCGTTCACCATGGATTCGCTGCCGGGCACGCCGCAGATCCAGAACATCATCCCCACCAACTTCTTCAACACCACCTCCTGGGCCGCACCGGTGCTGGGCGTGGCCGGCTCGCTGTTTATCCTGGTGGTGGGCCTGAGCTACCTGGAATGGCGCCGCCGCGGCGCCGCCGCGCGTGGCGAAGGCTACGGCACCAACCTGCGCAACGAGCCCGAGCGCAGCCAGTCCGGCAAGCTGCCGCACCCGCTGCTGGCGCTGCTGCCGCTGGTGGTGGTGGGCGTGGCCAACTTCTGGCTGACGCGGATGATCCCGCTCTGGTACGGCCCTTCCAACAGCGTGGCGCTGCCGGGCCTGCCCAAGCCGGTGGAAACCAAGATCGCCAGCGTGACCGCGATCTGGGCAGTGGAAGGCGCGCTGCTGCTGGGCATCGCCGTGGTGCTGGTGACCGCCTTCGGCGCCCTGCGCGAGCGCTTTGCCGAGGGCACCAAGGGCGCCGTCGGCGGCGCGCTGCTGGCGTCGATGAACACGGCATCGGAATACGGCTTCGGAGGGGTCATCGCCGCCCTGCCCGGCTTCCTGGTGGTCAGCGACGCGCTGCGCGCGATCCCCAACCCGCTGGTCAATGCCGCGGTCTCGGTCAGCACGCTGGCCGGCATCACCGGCTCGGCCTCGGGCGGCATGAGCATTGCGCTGGCGGCGATGTCGCAGACCTTTATCGCGGGCGCGCAGGCCATGCAGATCCCGCTGGAAGTACTGCACCGCGTGGTGTCGATGGCCAGCGGCGGCATGGATACGCTGCCGCACAACGGCGCCGTGATCACGCTGCTGGCGGTGACCGGCCTGACCCACCGCGAGTCCTACCGCGATATCTTCGCCGTCACAATGATTAAGACCGCCGCGGTGTTCTTCGTCATCGCCGTGTATTTTCTGACCGGACTGGTCTGAAGCAATCCCGGCCCACGCGGCTTGTACATTCCAGGTGTTGTTAACAGTGTGGTTGGGTGCCGCCGGGCACCGGCCCGGCAAACCAGGAAGCCAACATGAAGCAAGTCACCCTGCCCGACGGCGAGCGCGTCCCGGCGCTCGGCATGGGAACGTGGAATATGGGCGAGTCGCGCGCAGCGCGCGCCGAGGAAGTCGCCACGCTGCGCCTGGGCCTGGACCTTGGCCTGCGGCTGATCGATACCGCCGAGATGTATGGCGAGGGCCAGTCCGAGGAAATGATCGGCGAGGCCATCGCTGGGCGCCGCGACGAGGCCTTCCTCGTCAGCAAGGTCTATCCCTTCAACGCCAGCCGGCGCGGCACCGTGCAGGCCTGCGAGCGCAGCCTGAAGCGGCTGCGCACCGACCGCATCGACCTCTATTTATTGCACTGGCGCGGCGGCGTGCCGCTGGAAGAGACCGTGCAGGCCATGGAGGCGTTGCAGCGCGACGGCAAGATCCGCCGCTGGGGCGTGAGCAACCTGGACCTGTCCGACCTGCAGGAGTTGTGGGACGCGCCGGGCGGCGACCGACTGGCCACCAACCAGCTGCTGTACAACCTGGGCCGGCGCGGCATCGAATGGGACCTGCTGCCGTGGCTGCGCCAGCGCGGCGTGCCGGTGATGGCCTATTCGCCGATCGAGCAGTCGCGCCTGTTGGGCAACCCCGGGCTGAAGCGCTTTGCGCGCGACCACGGCATGACGGCGGCACAGGCGGCACTGGCCTGGCTGCTGGCGCAGGAAGGCGTCATCGCCATCCCCAAGACCGGCCGGCGCGAGCGCCTGCAGGAGAACCTGGGCGCGCTGTCGCATACGCTGTCGGCCGCCCAGCTGGCCGAGCTCGACCGCATCTTCCCGCCGCCCGACGGCCCGGGCCCGCTGGAAATGCTCTGACCAGGCTGCCGGGCGCGTGCCCTCAGGGTACGCGGGCCACGTAGCGCTCGCGCTCAACGTAGCGCACCAGGTAGCTGCGCGCCTTTTCGCGCGTATCGGTGGTCACGCGCGCCGCTGCCTGGCGCGCGCTGCTCTTGCCGTGCGACGACGACATCTGCGCATCCAGGTAGGTGCGAAAGGAATCATGCATGGCGTTCAGTTCAGGCTCGCACGCGGCCAGCGCCAGGTTGGCCACGTCCTTGGGCTGGCCCTTGGCCGACAGGTTGTCGTTGGCCTTCTTCTGGGCGCAATCCATGTATTTGGCGCGCAGCGCCTGCCAGCCGCTGCTGTCGACGGCCGACTGCGATCCGGCACCCGCGGCGCCGGCGTCATTGGAAGAACCCGAAGGATGTGAAGCGCACGCGGCCAGGAAGGCCAGCGGCAGGGCGGTCAGGAGTTTTTTCATGGAAGGATGATGCTGTCACGGCGCATTGGCCACCCCCATGTGTCAGCCATGGGACGTTCCGGGCGCAAGACTGACTATTCTTGCCGCGAATGCCCCCCCGGCACCACCTTCGTCACAAATGGAAACGTCTCTGCGCGGTCCGGCATTTGCCCGGGTGCTTCCGGCGCCTATGCTTCAAAGACGACAACAACACCAAGGAGACGAGATGAAACGTCGAACCTTCCTTTCGGCCAGCGCGGGTCTGGCCCTTGGCAGCCTGGCCCTGGGTGCCTGCACCACCACCAAACCCGAAGCCACCAGCGACAAGGCCGCCCGCCGGCGCGAGCTGGATTCCGGCGTGGACGGCACGCTGTCGCGCCTGTACGACTCGGTCAAGGGCTCGCGCGAGCTCGGCAACCGAGCACGCGGCATCCTGGTGTTCCCGAAGACGCTGACGGCGGGCTTTATCGTCGGCGGCGAGTATGGCGACGGTGCCCTGCGCTCGGGCGGCGCGACGCGCGGCTACTACCGCCTGATCGCCGGCTCGGTGGGCTGGCAGATCGGTGCGCAGTCCAAGGCCGTGATCCTGATGTTCCTGACGCCGGATGCCTACGACAAGTTCGTGCGCAGCAGCGGCTGGACCGCGGGCGTCGATGCCACTGTGGCGGTGGCCACCATTGGCGCAAACGGCGTGCTGGACACCAACACCGGCCAGCAGCCCATCGTCGGCTTCGTCATGACCAATGCCGGCCTGATGGCGGGCCTGAGCTTCGAGGGCAGCAAGATCAGCAAGCTCGACCTGTAAGGGCGGACCTTCGGTGACCGCCGCGCGGCTTGCGTGCTGCGCGGCGCCCTCCTTTTTCGCGTCCGCGGGCCGCGAGAGGATAGAATTCGTCCCTTTGGCCGAATTCCCATGTGGTTCAAGAATCTGCAGGTCCATCGTTTCTCCGCCCCGTGGTCGCTGAGCGCCGACGAGGTTGAAGCCAGCCTGGCGAAGCACGCCTTCTTCCCCGGCACCAGCCTCGAAATGCAGACCCAGGGCTGGGCCTCGCCGCGTGACAACGGCCAGCTGGTCCATACCGTCGGCCGCCAGATGCTGCTGACGCTGCGCACCGAAAAGAAGCTGCTGCCCACCACCGTGGTCAACCAGGTCACGCGCGCCCGCGCCGCGGAAGTCGAAGAGCAGCAAGGCTACAAGCCGGGCCGCAAGCAAATGAAGGAACTGAAGGAGCAGGTCACCGAAGAACTGCTGCCGCGCGCCTTCAGCATCCGCCGCGACACGCGTGTGTGGATCGACCCGGACAACGGCTGGCTTGCCATCGACGCCGCCGCCACGGCCAAGGCCGATGAAGTGCGCGGCATGCTGTTCAAGGCGCTGGATCCGCTGCCGCTGATCAACCTGCACGTCAACCAGTCGCCGGTGGCGGCCATGACCGAATGGCTGGCCGGGGATGCGGCACCGGGCGGCTTCACCGTCGACCAGGAAATCGAGTTGCAATCCGGCGCGGAAAGCAAGGCCACCGTGCGCTATGTGCGCCACCCGCTGGACCCGGAAGACCTGCGCCGCCATATCGCCGCCGGCAAGCGCTGCACGCGCCTGGCGATGACGTGGAACGACCGGGTGTCGTTCGTGCTGACCGACGGGCTGGTGGTCAAGAAGGTGGCCCCGCTCGACGTGATCAAGGAACAGGCCGATGGCACGGCGCACGATGAAGACGAGCGCTTCGACGCCGATTTCACCATGATGGCCGGCGAACTCTCCGGCATGCTCAGCGACCTCACCGAGGCGCTGGGCGGCGAGCGCAAGGCGTAAGCCGAATTTCTTGCAGGAACGTGGCGCTGTCGAAAGACAACACCACACTTGGGGGTGCCCGACCCCATTCACCTCCGGGGAACACCCGGCAAA
>NZ_JBXAHL010000001.1:673659-776541 GCF_058795055.1 Cupriavidus sp. GW823-FHT06D04
AGGGCGTTTTTTCTCGGCCGGAAAACCCCCCCACGCTGGCGGTTACTCGACCCAGTTCACCTTCGGGAACCGCCCGGCAAACCCCTCCGGCATCGCCACCACGTTCTTCCCCACGTAGTCGAAGAAGACAAAGCCCGACTTGGCCATCGCGATCAGCGCGCCATCGGCCGGCCGCGTGATGCGGAAGATGATGTCGCCGCCGTACTTGTTGAAGTCCATCACCCCCACCTCGAACTGCAGCTGGTCGCGCGCATGTGCCTCGTTGCGGTACATCGTGGCCAGGTCGGTCACGATGATGCCCACCCCTTCCTGCCGAACATCCTCGCTGCCGAATTCATACAGGAACCGCGCCCGCGCCTCGGAGATCATCGAGATCATCGAATCGTTGGCAAGGTGGTTGGCCGAGTTGATGTCGGTCACGCGCACGGTCAGGTGCGTGGCGTAGCAGAACTGGTCGGCAGGCAGGTCGAGTTTGAGGCGGGCCATGATGGAACAAGCAAGAAATGGATCGGGCGCCGCACGGGATCAGGCAGGCAAGCGGCAGAGACGGCGGCGGCGCCCATCATAAGGGAAACGCCGGTTCGGATTGCGGCACTGCCGCATAAACCCTCCCGCACATGCCCCCGGGTAAGTACTCCCCACTCTTTTCGTCCATCCCGCCGATGCCCCGGCATGGCGCTGCCTCGTAGGCTGCGGGTTGCCGTGGTCACTGGCGCCCTGGCGCACCCGTACCGCGCACCGACACGATGTCAACGACTGGAGGAAACACGATGCAAGCCGACCGCCGCAAAGTCCTGCACTGGCTGGGAGCAGGTTCCCTGGCCGCCACCGCCTCGACCCTTGGAGTCAACCGGGCGCGGGCCCAGCAGGCTTACCCGTCGCGCCCGGTGCGTCTGGTCGTGCCCTACCCGCCCGGCGGTGCCACCGACGTGCTGGCGCGCGCGCTGGGCGACCCGCTCAGCAAGCTGTGGCAGCGCCCGGTGATCGTGGAGAACCGCCCCGGCGTGGGCGGCATGATCGGCGCCGACGTGGTCGCCAAGGCGCCGGCGGACGGCTACACCCTGCTGCTGGCCCTGCCCAGCCTGGTGCAGACGCCCTATATGGTGGCCAAGCCGCCGTTCGACCCGCTGCGCGACCTGACCGCCATCAGCCAGCTATGCACCACCAGCCTGGTGCTAACCGCCAGCAGCGCCATGCCGCGCACGCTGCCGCAGATGATCAGCCTGGCCAAGTCCCAGCCCGACAAGTATTCCTATGGCACCTATGGCATTGGCACCGGCGCCCATCTCTACATGCAGGTCTTCCTCAAGGGCGCGGGCGCCCAGCTGGTCCATGTCCCGTACAAGGGCGAAGCCCCCATCGCCACCGACCTGATCGGCGGCCAGATCTCGCTGGGCACGCTGTCGCCGATGACCGTGCGTCAGCATGCGCGCACCGGCAAGCTCCAGCCGCTGGCCGTTACCGGCAATACCCGCGCGCCGATGCTGCCGGATGTGCCAACCTTCCAGGAACTCGGCTACAAGGGGCTGGATGGCCCGGCCTGGTTTGGCCTGTTCACCACCGCCGGCACGCCGCAGGCCATCGTCGACAAGATCTCGGCCGATGTGGAAACGGTGATGGCCGCGCCGGAGATCCGCCAGCGCCTGGCCGAGCTGGGGCTGATCGTCAAGACGACGCAGCCGGCGGCGTTCGCGGCGGCGACCAGAGCGGATCAGGCGTACTGGGGCAACGTGATCAAGGAAAACAATATCCGGCTGGACTGAGGCATGGCGACTGAAGCAGCGCCGCGGGCCGCGCCGGCACATCGTAGCGCCTGGCGCCGGCTCTGAACATCACTCAATTGCAGCAATTTTCCCGCGGTGTTGCGCGGCTGCGCCATGGCCTGTCGCAGCCGATAGGCGTCGATATAATCAGCCGCGCAACACCATAAAGTAAGACATTAGAACAATTAGCCATCAGGCGAACGGGGTGCAGCGTCTTCTCGACTTACGCTGCGAGGGAACCATGATCAGCGCTGACCACGCCCTGACCGGACGGCTGTCCGCGACCATCCCTGCCCGCCGTGCCGCGGGCAGTTCCGTTTCTGCGCAAGCCGCGCCGCACACCCCGCTGCTGCAAGGCGTGCACCGCCGCGCAGACCAGTTGATGACGGCCATGCTGTGGGTGCTGAGCCTCCTGTCGCTGATCGTCGGCAATCACTATGGGTCGACCGGGCTGACGCTGGCGCTGGGCTTGCCAATGGCGCTGCTCGGCACGCTGATGGCGGTCACCCTGCCCGCCCGCCTGGCTACGCGGCTGGCGATGGCCGTGCTGCTGATGATCTTCGTCGCACTGCTGATCCACCAGGCGCACGGGCAGGTGGAATTCCACTTCCTGGTGTTCGTCTCGCTGTCGCTGCTGCTGGCCTACCGCGACTTCCGCGTGATCCTGCTGGCGGCGGCGGTGATCGCGTTGCATCACCTGAGCTTCAACTTCTTCCAGCAGTGGGGCTGGAACACCATCTGCTTCACCGACCCGAGCTTCAATATGGTGCTGTTCCACGCCGCCTTCGTCATCGTGCAGACCGGCGTGCTGTGCGTGATCGCGTGGCGGCTGGAGCGCGATGCCCACTCCACCGATGAACTGAGCGCCCTGGCCGCGGGCATCGAACGCGAACCCGGCTACCTGACGCTGACCGCCGATGGCACCCACCCGGACAGCGACTTCGCGCGCGCCTTCCGCAAGACGCTGGACACTGTGCGCCAGACACTGCTGCAGGTACGCAACACCGCCGGTACCGTGGCCAACGCGGCTGGCAACATCCTGGACACCAGCGCCACCGTCGCCCGCCGGACCGACGAACAGGCTCGCACCGTGGCGCACACCATGCAGGACATGCAGGCGCTGACCCAGGCCGCCCGCGCCAGCGCCGACCAGGCCCGCGGCGCCTGCGAACTGGCCGGGGCCTCCAGCACCGTGGTCGCGCGCGGCAGCGGCGAGATCCTGTCGGTGATCCACACCATGGGCGAGATCAACGAGGCCTGCGGGCGCATCACCGAGATCATCGGCGTGATCGACAGCATCGCCTTCCAGACCAATATCCTGGCGCTGAACGCCGCCGTGGAGGCCGCGCGCGCGGGCGACCACGGCAAGGGCTTTGCGGTGGTGGCTGGCGAGGTCCGGCAACTGGCGCATCGCTGTGGCGCCGCGGCCAAGGAGATTCGCGGGCTGATCAATACCTCGGTCGAACGCGCCCACGCCGGCACCGAGTTGGTCGGCCATACCGGCGAGACCATGAACGAGGTGGTGGCCAGCATCGGCAAGCTTGCCACGTTGGTAGAGGAACTGGCGACGCTGGGCGACAACCAGCGCAGCGGCATCGAAGGCATGGCCCGGCGCGTGGCGGAGATCCAGGCGGCATTCGAGGAGAATGCAGAGTTGGTGGCCAGTGCCGCCGAAGCTGCGCGGGTGCAGCGGCAGCAGACGGAGGGGCTGAACCGGGCGGTCGGGGTGTTCCGGCTGGGCTGACACCCGCTCAGCTCAATCCTCTTTCTCGTCCCCCGTGGGGAAATGCACGCCTGCACGGCGCGCCGCCAGCATGATGTGGCGCTCCATCGCGCGCTGCGCCTGCTCCGGCTGGCGGGCGGCCAGCGCCTCTATGATGGCGCTGTGCTCGGTGAAGGTGGCATTGCGCGCGCCGCGCCGGTAGTACGGCAGGCGCTGGCTCTCGCGCATCACCTCGGCGCTTTCGCGCAGGATCTCGCGGATGACCTGGTTTCCGGACACCGTGACGATCAACGTGTGAAATTCATAGTCGAGCTGCGAGGCTTCGTCATAAGCATCCGCCTCGATCGCCCGCTGCATCGTGGCCGCGTTCTGGCGCAGCTGTTCGATCTCGTTCTCGGAGATGGCCAGCGCGGCCAGCCGTGCGGTCAGCCCTTCCAGCGCGAAGCGCAACTGGTAGATATCGATCAGCGAATGCGTGGCCGCAAAACGCCAGGGCGGCGTGGCTGCGGCGCTGTCGCCGGCGGCCGTCACGTAGACGCCCTTGCCCGGGCGCGACACCACCACGCCCATTCCCTGCAAGGTAGAGATCGCCTCACGCAGTGACGCGCGGCTGATGCCGACCTTCTCCGCCAGCTCCCGCTGCGCCGGCAGCAGCGTGCCCGCGGGGAACGTGCCGTCGCGCACCCATTGCTGGATAAGGCTGACAGCCTGGTTGGCGACGGAGGTGGAAGATCCTGTCATACGTGAGGGGGGGTGACCAGTAAGAGGTGACGCACAAGGGGCGCGAAGCCGGTTGCCGGAAATTCTAGCCGACAAACCGGCCTGTCCTGCCCCTTACTTGTTGACCAGCCTGGCCGGCACCGAATAGGTCAGCAGCGCGCCGCACAGCAGCACCGCTGCCAGCACGAACATCGCGGCATCCGTGCTCCGGGTGGCATCCTTGATCAGGCCGATCATGTACGGGCTGATAAAGCCGGCCAGGTTGGCGAACGAGTTGATCAGCGCAATGCCCGCCGCCGCGCCCACGCCCGACAGGATGGACGTCGGCAGGCTCCAGAACAGCGGCGAGGTAGCCAGGCTGCCGCCGGCGGCCAACGCCAGCGCTGCCAGCGACAGCGCAGTGTTATGGCTGAAGACCGCGCTCAGCACCAGGCCCGTGGCCGCGCAGCAGAACGGCACGATCAGGTGCCAGCGGCGCTCGCGCATGCGGTCAGAGCTACGGCTGACCAGGATCATCGAACACACCGCCACGCCAAACGGGATCGCGGTCAGCAAACCCACGTCCAGCACGCTCTTCACGCCGGTCTGCTTGATCAGCGTGGGCAGCCAGAAAGTCAGCCCGTACTGGCCCATCACCGTGCAGAAGCAGATCATCGTCATCTTCAGCACGCGCGAGTCCGTCACCAGCGTGCGCAGCGACATATGGGCGGACTTCTGTGCGTTTTCGGCGGCGATATTGCGCTCCAGCAGCGCCTTTTCATCGGCCGTCAGCCAGCGCGCCGACTGGATGTTGTTGTCCAGGTACCAGAGCACGGCCACGCCCACCAGCAGCGACGGCACGGCCTCGATCACGAACATCCACTGCCAGCCGCGCAGGCCGTTGACGCCGTGCATGGCCTCCATCACCCAGCCCGACAGCGGCCCGCCGAAGATGCCCGAGATCGGAATCGCCGCCATGAACAGCGCCACCATGCGCGCGCGCCGGTGCGACGGGAACCAGTAGGTCAGGTACAGGATCATGCCGGGATAGAAGCCCGCCTCCGCCGCGCCCAGCAGGAAGCGCAGCACATAGAACTGCGTGCTGGTCTGCACGAACATCATCGCCGCGGAGATCAGGCTCCACAGGATCATGATGCGCGAGATGGTGGCCTTGGCGCCGATGCGGTGCATCAGCAGGTTGCTGGGCACCTCGAAGAAGAAATAGCCGATAAAGAACAGCCCCGCGCCCAGCCCGTAGACCGCCTCGCTGAACTGCAGGTCGGCCAGCATGCTCAGCTTGGCAAAGCCCACGTTGACCCGATCCAGGTAGGCCACCACGTAGCACAGCATCAGGAACGGCAACAGCCGCCAGGCCACCTTGCGGTACACCGCGTCCTCCCTGGCCTGTGCCTGCGCCTGCGCCTGCGGCACGGAAATGGCATCCGGCCCGGCATGGGCGGTTTCAGTCGGAATCATGGAAGTCTCCTTGGTTTTGTTCGAGTCATCGGCGTGGCAAAGCCTGGATCGCATCCGGCACGACGCCAAATCGTCATACCGGTCTGACCAGTAGATGCCGAATGGTAGGGAGGCACCTTGCCGGTGTCAAGGAGCGATTGGACTGGGGAAAGCCCGTATCTGCAGGCCGATTTTGGCGAGAGTGCCCGCTGCGTGGGGATCGCACCAAACTCCGCCGCTTGTGCAAAATCGAGACTTGCTGCAAAATCCGGCACAACTGGTCCGACCAGTTGAGGCTGGCCCACATGATGCGTGCCACAGGGCAGACAGCCGCTTGCCGGCCCGACCTTCAGCTAGGAGACTTTGATGGGAACCACGCCCCCGCTCATGGCATCAGCCATGGTGCGCCTGCATCCGCTGCCGCTGAGCGCGGCCGCCTTTGCGCCCTTCGGTGACGTGATCGAGGCGCGCCCAGCCGGCGACCCCGGCGCCTTTCCGATCAACGGCGGCATGGTCATGCGACACCACGACCTGGCTGCCGTCGAACTGGAAGGTGGCCGGGCCCTGATCAACCTGTTCGAGGCCAAGCCCTACGCGTATCCGCTGGAGATCGCAATGCTGGAACGCCATCCGCTCGGCAGCCAGGCCTTTATCCCGCTATCGGAGCAGCCCTTTGTGATCGTGGTGGCGCCAGCTGGCGACGTGCTGGATCCCGCTTCGCTGCGCGCCTTCATCACCAACGGGCGGCAGGGCGTCAACTACCGCCGCGGCGTCTGGCACCACATGCTGCTGGCCGTGGGCGTGCCGGCGCGCTTTGCCGTGATCGATCGCGGTGGGGATGGCAACAACTGCGAGGAGCGCACGCTGGCGCAGCCGTTGCTGCTGGAACTCCCGCCGGCGCTACACGCCGCATGAGTGTGTGGAGGCAACCGCGACAGGCCGCGGTTGCACCAGCCCGTCGCGCTTACTTGGCGTCCGGCCAGGAGACCTGCTTCCAGTAGGCCTCTTTCGAGCGGATCTTGCCATTCACCACCCGGTAGACCTCCAGCCCGGCTGCGTCCACTTTCTTCTTCCCGCCGCTGGCCGGCACCCGCACGCGGAAGCGCATGATGGCCAAATCACCGCTGTACTCAAGCTTGACGTCCACTAGATGGGCAATGACTGGTTGTCAAGTGACACCAGAAAATAAGCACAATCCGAGTGGATCGGAGCATTGTCTTTGGACTGGCCCGAGCGGGCGTTGAGAGGACTCTGGAATCGGCGGAAACGAAGTCGTAGCCAGCATCTTGCTACGCTGGTCGAGGGCTTGCCATCATGCGGATCTCCTGCGCGCTGGCAGAATGAGACAGCCAACGGGCCGGAGCGCAATACTTGCCTAGCGCAGCGGTATTGGGAGACGAAGATCCCGCAAGGCAGCGCGCAGAGATTTGTCGACGCGGCCGGGCCGGTTACTCCTTGCCGCCGAATGGCTGCGGCTTGAGCGAGCCAAGGTAAGCGACCAGCGCGTTCATGTCGGCACCACTGATGTTCTTGTACCAGTCGAACGCCATGGGCGGCTTGTAGTGCATGCCGTTCTTGCCTGTGCCTCGGATGGCCTGGGCGATCTCTTCCTTGCTCCAGTTCTTGAGCCCGCTCTCATGGGGAGTCAGATTGCGTGCCACACTCTCGCCCCAAGGACCTTTGAACACCTGGCCGCCGGCGCCCAGACGCGTGAGCACCAGCTCTCCCTTTTCATCCCGCGGCGTGTGACATTCCATGCAATGCCCGATATCGGCGAGGTACCGGCCATACGTGATCGTCTCCTTGGGCGAGGGCGCGCTAACGCCTTTCACAGCCGGGCCGTAGCTGGGCGGCAACGGGATGTTGTACTCGGACTTCCTGACGGTATTCTTCACGGGCGGCTGTACCCTCAGATAGGCGATGATCGCTGCCAGGTCTGCGTCAGACATGCGCCGGTAGAACTCGATAGGCATCGGCGGACCGATGATGGTCCCGTCCGGCCGGATACCTTCGCGGATCGCCTTGCCGAGCTGTGCATCGGTCCACTTGCCGATCCCTGTCTCAGGGTCTGGCGTAATGTTGGCCGCGTACGCCTTGAACGGCGGGTGATCGAAGACCATGCCACCCGACAGGCCCCTGGAGAAGACAGGCGCCCCATTTTCCGCTCGGGCAACATGGCAATTGCCACAAGCCACCACCCCCTCCATCAGGTATTTGCCACGCGCGATGCGCGCCTGGTCCTGCCCGCTGCTTGCGCCAATTTGAGACATCAGGAACAAGCCTGCGGCCAACCTCAGGAATATCGCCATGGTTACCCCTTGCCTGGATTCCTGGCCAATGCGCCCGGACTGAATCCATCGAAGTATCGGCAAATCCTGTCTGAATGGAATCCTCCAAACAGTTGAGTACGGCGGTGGAGGGGGCCGATATCCAGCGCTGCGGCAGGAGTTCGGCGATGTCACCGGTCTCCTGGACAGGCAGGCGCTGGAGCACGTCCGTAGCCCCCTGCCCCACGGCATCTGCCAGCCCGAAAGCTGCCCCGGCCTATCCGGCGGTGTGCCGAATGTTGCCTCGCCCGGATCGCCCGGCACCAGGCATCACTTCTTCTTCCTGGGATCATCAGCCGGGTTGACGAAGTTGAAAGCCCAGGGCCCCGTCGCATTGATCTGGATAATGGTTTCGTCCTTCGTCCAGCCAAAATGGTGCATCTTGGGTGGCATGACAATCAGGCTGCCGGGGCCGAGCGGCGAGGTCTTTTCCGGGTCGAGCTTGTCGCCCATGCCATAGTTGAACGTCCCTGAAAGCACGGTCACCCGCTCCACGCCTGGGTGCCAGTGCGCTGCCACCTTAGCATCCGCGGGTAGCTTGATCCGGGCCGTGAACGGCTCTTTCTTGTCCATCTGCCCCTCGAGAACGGCGAGTTTGGCACCCGGTATCAGTGGCAGGTCCGCCTTGATCTCGTCGGCGGTGACCTTGATCATGCTGCCCGCAGGGGCAGCCAATGCCGCAGACATCGTCAGGCAGACGCCGAAGGCCAGTGTGGCAATCGGGGGAAGCTTGTTTTTCATGGCGCGCTCCTTCCTGAGACGGCAACCAGACAGCCGGAGCGGTGACGGCACAGACCGCATTGATGCCATCTGGCACCCGATTCCGCCACCAGCCGCGCTGGAGACATCCACTGCATGGCACAGGTTCAGGCATGCAGGCTCGAGCGTCTTCATCGCCCGAAGCAATAATCTGATGCATATCACGGACCACCCGTGGTGGGAGGCTGACGGGCGGGTGCGTGACGCTTGCCCGGTGTGTCGGTTGCGCGGTAAATCGGCCAGATCGTTTCAGTTGTGAAACACCGGCGGCTAGCGTACCAGGCCCCGACTTTCAACTCCCCTTCCACACCGGCGACCGCCGGCCCACAAACGCATCCACTCCTTCACGAAAGTCGCTACTGCCATAGCACAACCGCACCAGATCGTCCGTGTCGGCCACCGACTGCACGGTCTGGCGCCGCAACGCCTCCTTAACGACCGTCTGCGTGACAGGCGCCAGCGCGCCAAGCCGGTCGCATAGCGAAGCGACCTCGGCCTCTAGCGCCTCCGCGGCATATACGCCCTCCAGGAAACCGCAGGCCAGCGCGGCGTCCGCGTCGAGGATCTGCGCCAGCAGCAGCATGCGGCGCACCGGCTGCAGCCCCCAGGCCGCTCGCAGCTTGGCAAGATTCAACGCCGACAGCGTATTGCCCAGCGTGCGCGCAATCGGCACGCCAAAGCGGCCCTTGGGAGTAGCGACACGGAAGTCGCACGCAGTAGCGATAGCCAGGCCGCCGCCCACCGCCCAGCCTTCGATAACCGCCACAGTTGGCATCGGCAGTTGCTCGACCAGGCGGATGCCTTCGTCGATACGCGCTTCGTAGGCAACCCCGTCGTCGCCGCTGGAGAACTGCTGGAACTGCGCGATGTCGGTACCGGCAACAAAAGCCTCACCGCCCGCGCCGCGCAGCACCACCACGCGCGCACCCGCATTGCCTTGCGCCGCAAGCCTGCGGCAATGCGTGCCGAGTTGCTCGTACATGGCCCACGTCATCGCATTGCGCGCGGCAGGACGGTCGAACGTCAGCGTCGCGACCTGCCCCTGCATCGTGAGCGTGACCTGTCCGTCGTTGCCGGAACCGCCTTCCGGCGGCAGCGCGGCCTTCATGATCCGAATGCGCCGGCTACAGCCAGCGACTGCTGTTCGTCCTTCGGAATACCCAGTTCGGCCAGGATTTCTTCCGTGTGCTGGCCAAGCAGCGGCGGGGGGCGCCGTACCTGCTGGGGCGTGCCGCCCATCTTCACGGCGAAGCCGATATTGGGCACCTTGCCCTCGATCGGATGATCGATCTCGATGCGCATCTGGCGGTGCCGGCCGTGCTCGCTGTCGAAGGCCTGCGGGTAGGTCAGGATCGGCCCGGCCGGGATGCCTACGCCGAGCAGGCGTTCGATCCAGTAGTCGCTGCTCTCCTTGACGAAGCTCGCCTCCAGCGTCGCGATCAGTTGCTGCCGGTTGGCCAGGCGCAGCGCCACGGTGGCAAAGCGCTCGTCCGCCAGCAGATCGGCCCGCTCAAGCGTGTTGCACAGCAGCTGCCACAGCTTCTGGTTGGTGGCCCCCATGACGAAGTAGCCGTCGGCGGACTTCATCGCCTGGTAGGGCGCGCTCATGCGGTTGGCCGTGCCCAGCGGCTCGGGCTCGCGGCCCGTGCCCCAGTATTCGCAGGTGTCCCACACCGAGAACGCCAGCGCGGAATCGAACAGCGACGCATCGACATACTGCCCCTTGCCCGTCTCCCTGGCGCCGATGTAGGCAGACAGCATGCCGTAGGTCGCGAACAGTGCGCAGCCGATATCTGCCACCGGCACGCCCGCCTTCACCGGCGCGCCACCCGGGTAGCCGGTGACGCTCATCACGCCCGACATCGCCTGCGCCATCAGGTCAAAGCCCGGCCGCCCGGCCCACGGCCCGCTCTGGCCAAAGCCCGAGATGCTGCAGTAGACCAGCTTCGGATTGATCCTGGCGAGGGTCTCGTAGTCGATCCCCAGCCGCTTCATCACGCCGGGGCGGTAGTTCTCCACCAGGATGTCAGCCGTTTCCGCCAGGCGATAGAGCACCTGCCGGCCGGATTCGGTCTTCAGATCCAGCGTGACGCTGCGCTTGTTGCGGTTCATGTTGAGGAACCCCATGCTGTCCGAGCCCTTCATCTTGAAGCCCATCGCGCCGCGCGTCTGGTCGCCTCCATCGGGCGGTTCGATCTTGATCACATCGGCGCCGAGGTCGGCCAGCAGCATGCAGGCGTAGGGCCCGGCCATGACCTGGCTGACGTCGAGCACGCGCACGCCGGCCAGCGGCAAGGTGGAGGCAGGCGCCTGTGCGCCGGAGTCGCGGAAATCTGTCATGGGGTGCTTCTTCCTGGATAAATGGATGGGGCAACGTGCGCGCGTGCGTCGGCTCTCGGCCATCGTCTTGCAGCGCTCAGCTCTCGGCCTTTACGCCGGCCTCCTTCACGACCTTGGCCCACTTGGTGGACTCAGAGGCGATGAATGCGCCGAACTGCTGGTTGGTGCCGCCGGAGTCCTCGGCGCCAAAGCTCTTGAGCCGCTCGGCAACGTCGGGCATGGCCAGCACGCGGTTGACGTCCGCGTTCATGCGCTGCACCAGCGCCGGCGGCATATTCTTCGGGCCCACCAGGCCGTACCACGACGCCGCGTCCAGCCCGGGAAAGCCGGACTCCGCCAGCGTCGGCACATTGGGATGGCTGGCCGCGCGCTTCAGGCGCGTCTGCGCGATCGCAATCACCTTGCCCTGCTGGATAAATGGCGTGGCGGCGGTCATGGTGTCGAACGCATAGTCGATCTGCCCGCCGATCAGGTCCGCCACCAGCGGGCCCGAGCCCTTGTAAGGCACGTGCACCACGTCGAGCCTGGCTTGCAACCGGAACATCTCCAGCGCCAGGTGCTGCGCCGAACCGATGCCGGACGAACCAAAGGAGATCTTCCCCGGCTTCTGCCGGCACAGCGCCACGATGTCCGAAACGCTGCGCACCTTCTGTTCCGGACGGCAGGTCAACATATTGGGCGTGACGCCCACCATCGAAATCGGCGTGAAGTCGGTGCGCGGGTCGTACTTGACGTCCAGCAGCGCCGGGGCGATCGCGTGGCTGTTCACATGCGCCATCAGCAAGGTAGTGCCGTCAGGCGGCTGCTTGGCCACATAGGCGGCGGCGATGGCGCCGGTGGCGCCGGGCTTGTTCTCCACCAGCACGCTGGTGTTCCACATGACCCCCAGCTTCTGCCCGATCACGCGTGCCAGCACGTCGGTGCCGCCCCCGGGGGCGAAGCCCACCACAATGCGCACCGGGCCGGCGATATCGGCGGCTCGCACCAGGCTGGGCATCACCAGCCCAGCCGCTGCCGCCAGAATGAATTGTCTGCGCTGCATTGCGTGTCTCCGTCCTGTAGTTATGGAGCCATCATCCGCAATGCATCCGCCGCGGGCTATCGCTATTTGGGGGATTCTGGTTTCGCGTTTTGCGCAAGCACCGCCAGCACGCTGACCGCCGCCGAGGAAAGTGTCCCATGGGGCCGATGGCACAGCACAAACTGCCGCTGCGCCCAGGGCGCGGCAATGGGCAGCCGCACAAAGCGGCTGCCGCCCGCCACCTCACGCGCAATCGCCTCCGGCATCACCCCGCCGCCCAGGTTCTGCGCCACCAGCGCGGCCATGCTGTCGAAGCCGCCCACGCGCATGCGCATGCGCAGCACGCGGCCGGCCTCCTCCGCCAGCCGCTCCAGCACGATCGAGATCGCCGAGCTCTCGCTGAGCACGATCAGGTCGCAGTCCAGCACGTCGTCCGGCGTGACCTTGCGGCGCCGCGCCAACGCATGGCCGCGCGCCACCACCAGGACCAGTTCGTCATTCCGATAGGGCGCGGTCGGCAGGTCGATCACGCCCAAGCTGCCGTCGTAAATGCCGATGTCCACGGTGCCGCGGCGCAGCGACTGCTGGACTTCCGCGCTGTTCATTTCCTGCAGGTCGATGCGCACGCCGGGGCAGGCGACGGCGCAGCGTTGGATGTCGAAGGGGAGGAACTGGATGACTGCGGACTTTGGCGCCGCTACCCGGACCACGCCCAGGTCGCCGCCGACGAAGGAGGCGGCGTCGTCCTGCATGCGCTGGACGGTATGGGTGATGCCGCGGGCGTGGGCCAGCAGTGCGCGACCGGCTTCGGTCAGGGCCATGCCGTGGGGGAGGCGTTCGAAGAGGGAGACGCCTAGTTGGGCTTCCAGTTCGAGCACGCGTCTTGACGCGGCAGCGGGGGCCAGATGGAGACGCTCCGCGCCGCGGGTAATGCTGCCGGCGTCGGCCACGGCGATGAAAAGCTGGACGGTGGTGAGGTCAAAATGCAGGCGGGTGGTGCGCAAGGGGGGTGAGGACGTCACGATGGTCGGCGCTAATGCAGGCGTCGTCGCAGGGGGCGAGCTACGGATTGAGGGAAGAGGAAACCGTTACGGGCGCCTTGGAATGCGGTACCGCGCGCCATCTGATTCTCCACTTATCAAGCGGCGTCAGCAACTGCGGATTTCCCGCGCAACCCTCGCGAGGGTGTCCGGCGTGACTGGCAGACCAGACCACGCGTCGACGGTGGAACTGCGAGCTTTCGCTCAGGGAATATGGAGAACCTCCGCGATCTTGTCGACGAACTTTACCCCGAGCTTTCCGTAGCCGTCCGCAGTCGGGTGAATCTCGTTCTCCCAGTCTGCCGTGGCGCCATCGTCGTCGGTCCCGGCCGGCTCCAGCGTGTCGCGCGTCTCGGCCACATGAAAATTCGGGATACCGGCCTGGCGAATGACTTCATCGGCAAGTCGGTCGGTGAATTCATTGGCCAGGTCAATCCAATTTCCCTCGGGAATGCCATAAACCAGCAGCGCCGGAAACAACCATGGCCCACGGCCCAGCCCCGCACCGCTGTTGCGCGGCGTGGCGTAGTCGTAGGTGTGCGTGATGATCGGCGTGTTCTGGTTCTGCGCGCTGATCCGGCGCAAGAAATCCAGGGCTCGGTACTGGTCCAGCATATACCGTGTGAATGCAATCCAGCCCGGTCGGGAGATAAATGTACTGATCGCGTCAGGGCCATCCCATTCATCTTCGGTCAACAGCAGTCTGTCGTTGGGCGGCCTGCGATGGCCGTTGGCATCGTTCGGCGTGGTCTGGATGGCGTCGATCAGGTCATTGCCGCCACCGGACAACAGGATGACGCTCCAGGCCTGGTCGTGCGGACCGACGAGGAAACTGTAGAACAGGGGATCCTGGCGGCTGTCGAGCATATGCGCCAGGGTATCGCCAGGATCCGCGCAATCCACGGCGATGGCGCTGCGCGACAGCCACATGTTCATCAGCAGATTTGAGCCGCTAAACGGCCTCAACGTATTAATGGAGAACCAGGAGTCCCCCTGGGCCAGGCATTGCAGGCTGAAGTCGCCGAGCATCGGCGCGCCTTCGCGCATCATCTCAAAGGACTGCACTGGCTTGAGTCGGTTGGGGCGTTCAGCTGATCCCGGCATCGCACATCTCGCTCTACTCTCGACAACTTTCCAAACCCGCCTGGCCGGTCATCAGCCGTCGTTGAAGGAAATCGTAGGCGCTGCCATGGCAATACCAAGTCATCGCGCTTGAAGTCTGGTCTGCACGGAATTAACAATGCTTCAGTCATGAAACATCTCGCACGTGCAGCGAGCATTATTTACACGGCGCATCGAGCGTCCCTGGTGGCAGCCGGGGCTCCACCTGTACACAGCGTTTAGCAGTCGTTGGGCAAACGCCTGCGGCTCGCAACGCCCTGGCTGCTGCCTGCTTCTATTCCACTTGCCTTTCCCGTGAAACCCAATAGCTTTGTACTAAACAGAGTTCGATTGCCCCGCTAGTGACAAGGCAACTGTCGAGGCTGCGGTTCCAGGCCTGGGAAGTCGAGCAAGCGCGCGTAAAGACTTTGCTGACTGACAGTAAAGGGGCGGTTTCTTTGTCTGTTACGTCATACAAGCGCGTTTCACTCCATTGGCGCCTTGATGGGCGCGAACGACTGGGGCACTTACCATTGGACGGTTCCCATGAAAGCACGCCATCAATCCCTTTTCGATCTCGTCCGCTCAGGGCTTCTATGTGTCACTGTGGCACTGTTCGCCGCCTGCGGCGGAGGTGACGACGGGAAACCAGCTGTCAATCCGCCTCTCCAATTCCAGGTGGTGTCGTTTGGCGACAGCATTTCTGATGTAGGAACCTATGCGCCAGTTGCGCAACTGGTCGGCGGCGGGCGTTTCACCACCAACCCTGGGCAGGTGTGGACCCAGGATGTTGCAAACTTCTTCGGCGGGACACTGACCGCGGCGCAAACCGGTGGCTATGGTGCGCCAGTGCGGAATCACGCAGACGGATTGGGTTACGCCCAGGGAGGCGCCCGTGTAACGGATCCCAATGGCATCAACTTCAAGGCGAATGGACTCGGCGCGTTGACGGTGCCGATTGCAACGCAGCTGCAAAACCACCTTTCAGCGCACGGCAACTTCAATGACGGC
This sequence comes from Cupriavidus sp. GW823-FHT06D04, assembly GCF_058795055.1. Taxonomy (NCBI): domain Bacteria; kingdom Pseudomonadati; phylum Pseudomonadota; class Betaproteobacteria; order Burkholderiales; family Burkholderiaceae; genus Cupriavidus; species Cupriavidus sp. GW823-FHT06D04. The sequence goes on from NZ_JBXAHL010000001.1 coordinate 688,899, forward strand.
CAGCTTGTTCTTGTCCAGGGAGGCGGCAGTGATATCCTGATCCACGCCGACGCGGTTGTAGGAGGAAGTGAGACACTTGGTGATGCGAATCAGGCCGTGACGCTTGCCGCGCAGCAATTGGCGGCAATCGTCGGAAAGATCCTCCAATCCGGTGCCAAGCATGTCGTTGTCTCAAACGTTGGCAATATCGGCGTGTCGCCGTTGGGGGTCAGCGACAACAGCCTCGGGTCCCTTCTCACCGGGATGACGCTCACCTTCAATTCTGCGTTGACGAACGCGCTCCAGACTGCAGGCATCCAGAACCAGGTCATCAACATTGATCAGTTCGGCTTCATCAACGATGTCCTTGCCCATTTCAAGGAGAAGGGATTCCAGGTCAGCAATACCGGGACCGGCTGCAACCTGCAGCTTCTGTCCAAGGAGATCGAAGTGAGTTCGCTGTTCTGCTCACCGAAGACCTACACGGTGCCGGACGCTGATCAGACCTATATGTTTGCTGATGAGGTCCATCCGACCACGCATCTTCATGCGCTGTTTGCGACGCTGGTGGAGCAGGCAGTGCAGGCGGCGAGCAAATAGGAGAGCGGATGGGGGCAAATCGATCGTTCCACATACTTTAGTTGCGCACCGACAACGGCACGCATCGCGGCCTCGACCCAGCCCCCCCCCACTTATCGCGGCACAAACAATTGCGGATTCGCCGCATAACCTCGCGAGCATGTCGGGCGCGACTGGAGAACCGGCCCGGCGGATCATCGGAGCGCTACAGATGAACGGCTATCGTATCGATGCCCCGCCATTCGCCTTACAGCCATGGCGGTCTTGCGGCACGATGGAAGCGGTGTGCGCATCAAAATATATGCCATCGTACCGGCCTCCGGAATAAAGAAACGTGTAGAGCAGCTTACGTTTGAATTGCCCCCTCAGGCGAAGCACGGGACTTGCGCAAGCCTCGGCAGACAAGGCGCTGACATTCCGATATTTGAGCAGCGGTTTGTCAGACCCCTTGTGCAGCACGACAACATCCCATCCGATAAACCGCATCGGGGTATCGCTCTCGTTGCCGAACGTTCTGGCATGTGTCTGGCCGTTCGCGTCGCCAGCCTTTAGCACTCGATACTGTACGTGGCACTCTCCGCAGGCATACTGCATATGTATGACATCGACTGTTGTGTCTTTTTCCGACAGCTGAAAGGGGTATAGGAACGCAGCCAGGAGCTCACGCATGCCTCCGGTACTGGTCGCGTCTCCATTTCGTAGCGCGCAGCGAACGTCAACCATAGTTCTCCTCGTTCGTCATTGAACTGAAGATCTATAAGCTACGTGCGTAGTGCCGGCTGTAGGCCACGTCCTAAAATGAGGTCGAAATTTCCGCGCTTGAGCGGAGTTACGCGGCTCTCGCGATGCGGGACGGTGATATCCACGCTTCATGCCCGTGAGTTGTTGGAATACCTCTGTTTTCCTGTGGAGAAAAGGTTGGATTTCCTGCATGCACCCGAGCGGTACCGCCTGGCTGGCTGAACCGGTGCGCATAGTGTATTTGCGGGCAACTTTCCCCCGCATCTGGTGCTGTGGTGCCTTTCATACGCGCAGCTCTCACCGAGACACGCCTCTGCCGAACTTCTGCCTTGAACATGGCAGGCATACGGCAGTGACCGTACGCCTACCTCTAGCCTGCGCAATTACAACGCATTCGCACGTACTGAATCCAACGCGTCACATGCAATTGCCAATTGCTCGGCGAGCGCGGTTGAAGCCGACGTCATTGGCAAACGCAGTTCATCAGACAGCCAGCCATGCCTGGCCAGTAATGTCTTGACCGGACCTGGGTTAGGTTCTGCAAACATGAGTCGAATCAGGGGAATTAAGGCATGGAAAAGGTGGCGCGCGACGCTCAGACGCTGCTCAGCCACAGCGCGCCACAACGCCGAGAAGAGATCAGGCCGAATGTGCGCTGACGCAACGATTGCGCCCTGACCGCCCATGCACAGCGTGGCAAGCAGTTGGTGGTCCTCTCCCGAAAGGACAGCTAGGCGGCCATCGGCGATCAACGCCTGTGTAGTTTCAGCGTTACCGCCGCAGTCCTTGATACCTCGAATATTGCCGTGGTTCGCCAACGAGAGCAGCGTTTCGGCGCTCAGCGTCACACCGGTTCGGTAGGGGATGTCATACAGCACCAGCGGTGCCGTAGATCTATCGGCCAGGTCGCGAAAGTATCCCTTCAATCCTTCCTGCGACGGTCTTATGTAGTACGGTGCAGGCGCTAAGACCCCCGCCAGCGGACGCTCGCCAATCCTGTCCAGACGGCTCAACACATCCCGAAGATTGTTGCCAGCCAAGCCCATCATGACCGGCAGTTCCCCGGCCTCGGCCAGCACGGTATCCAGGACGGCCAACTGTTCCGCCTCATCGAGCGCGGCGGCTTCGCCGGTGCTCCCGCACACCACCAACCCCGCCAAGCCGCTACCGCGGTAATGGGCCACTAGCCGCCGCAGCGCGACGTGATCCACCTCATGGTTGCGAAAAGGGGTGACCAGGGGTAGCCAGATACCACGATAGAGATAATCCACTTCTTGCATTGCATGCTCCGGATCGACCGATTCGGAAACCGCGCAGGCAAGCGACGGAGCAAGATGCGCTCAAGACGGCAAGGGAGGGATTGGCAGACCGTCTTCTACACTGATGCTGTTCCGTCGCTCAACTGACGGAACAGCACGCTCCGGTCAGATGAGCGACTGTTTTTTGGATTTGGCGCGCGCGCCCCACTGCGGCTGGTTCGCAGTGAGATCAAGAGAGAGGGAGGCGGGGCGGCGGCCCATGGTTGCGTCAATCTATCCGCTTCTCGGCAAGCTCGTCAAGCCTGGCCTGGGAGGGCTCTCTTCCAAGGGGCTATCGAATCAACGCCCCAACCTGGCTCTTCGCGGTACTCCATCCAGCGAAAGCAACTCCATTCGCGCGGTATCGAAGCGCGCACACTCTGCCTTGAGCCACGTCGAGAAAATGATCACGCGCCTATCCTCAGGATTACGAGAAAGCAGCATGTAGCGCGCCGGCGCGCGTACGTGCTTGCCGAAGACATTCACCAGCCGTCCGCTCCTGATCTCGTCATAGACCAGGGCCGTACGCCCCATCGCCACCCCCTGGTGGTTCAACGCCGCGCTGATGGCAAGGCTCGACAGATTGAACTGCGGCCCCTCCAGATGCCCAATCCATGTCGGGTGAAAGGCCTCAAGCCATGTCCGCCATTCCACAAACTCGGCTGCGCCGACCCATGGCGATGCGTCATGCAGCAACACGACGCCGTCGAGCGAAGCCCCGTCAGATAGCCCAGGATGCTGGGTGAGGTACTCGGGTGTGGCCACCGGAATCAGGAACTCGTCCAGCAAAACGTCAGCTTGCAACTGGCTGTAGCGGACGGGGTCGTAACGCACTGCCACGTCAATGTCTTCCGCCTCCATCGATTGCCTGTCCAGGGCCTGGAACTCGGCTTTCAGGCGCACGGATACGTCCGGCTGCTCGCGGTGGAACTCAGTCAGGCGCGGCATCAGCCATTGCAGCGCATACGACGGCAGGCAATTGACCTGCAAAGGCGCATTTGGCAGGCCGAGTCGCTGGATCGTCAGCTGAATCTCGTGCAGTGCGCGCGTGGTCGTCTCGAACATAGCCTCACCCTTTGGCGTCAGTTTCAAGTTGCGCGGCTGGCGCACGAAGAGCATGTAGCCGAGACGGTCTTCCAGATGGCGAATCTGCTGGCTCACCGCGCTTTGGGTGAGGCTCAGCGATTCGGCGGCCTTGGTAAAGCTCAGCAAGCGCCCCGCGGCTTCGAAACACCGCAACGCGCCGAGAACAGAGGAATCGAGCTGCATTCGTATTAGCCTGACTAATGCATGCGTTAGAAACGATCGCTATTTTTGCACGATTACAGCGTCTACGATCACGGTTCATAAGGAATTCCTTGGAGAAGGACGTGATGGCCACCCTGCCGCTCACTCGTGATCTATTAGAAATACTTCAATCGAGACAGCCGCTGCTTTGGCTGAATCCGAGGCTGGGGCAACCCCTGCCGGCTTCCGCCCCATCGACGGAACTGATCGCATCGGCCGAGGCGCGCCTTGCGCGCTGTGCACCACTCATGGCGACGCTGTTTCCCGAACTGGGGTCAAGCCATGGGCAAGTGGAATCGCAATTGATGCCGGCCACCGCACTCCAACACGCGATCGTCGGCAACGATGGCGCCGAGGGGGCATGGTTCATCAAGCGGGACGACGAACTGCCGATTGCAGGTTCCATCAAGGCTCGCGGCGGCTTTCATGAAGTGCTGGCGATTGCCGAATCTATCGCGATCGAGCACGGTGTCCTGAAGCCTGCGGGTGATCGCCGCCTGCTGGCGACGGCGGCAGCGCGCGCGCTGTTCTCGCAATACTCGGTAACGGTCGGCAGCACGGGCAACCTCGGCTTGAGCATCGGCGTGATGGCGGCTGCTCTCGGGTTCGATGCGGTTGTACATATGTCCGCGGACGCCAAGGCGTGGAAGAAGGACCGCCTGCGCAAACGCGGCGTACGCGTCGTGGAACATGAAGGCGACTACGCTGAAGCAGTGGCAGCTGGCCGGGACCAGGCGCTGGCAGCGCCGCGCTGCCATTTTGTTGATGACGAGCGCTCCGCCCTGCTCTTCTTCGGATACGCTGCCGCGGCACGCCACCTGGCGCGCCAGCTGGCCGAAGCCGGCCGCGTCGTGGATGCCGCGCATCCGCTCTTCATCTATCTGCCCTGCGGTGTCGGCGGCGCACCCGGTGGTATCACTTACGGGCTCAAGGCACTGTTCGGCGAGCATGTGCACTGTTTCTTCGCCGAGCCCGTGGCCTCGCCATGCGTACTGGTGCAGTTGGCCTCAGGTGCGCAAGCTCCCGTATCCGTCTACGACATCGGCCTGGATAACCGGACCGACGCCGATGGCCTCGCCGTCGGCCAGGCATCCCATCTGGTCAGCCCGTTGATGGCTTCCCAACTCGCCGGCGTGTTCACCGTCCCCGACGATCAACTCTACGTTCAGTTGCTCGCGCTCAAGACGTCGATGGGCGTGGAAGTCGAGCCGTCAGCGGCCGCCGGCATCGGAGGCCCGGGCTGGCTGCGTCGCTCGCCCGAGGGCCAGGCGTATGTGCGCGATCACGGATTGCACATGCACGACGCCACGCATGTGATCTGGGCCACCGGCGGCTCGCTCGTCCCGCCCGAGGAGCTTCGCCGGTTCCAGGATTACGCCGCAACACTGGCCGGCCATGCTTCTGGCGCGATGCAACAGGCAGCCTGACCCTCTCGTCGTCGCGCCCCCCACAATACAAGGAGACACTTTCATGGAGCAGCATCGCCCGATGTTCAGGGGCGGCCTGACACTTACGCATTTGAAGACGCCACCTATCGCAAGGTCGCCCTGCGCTTCATCCCGTTCCTGATGCTGTGCTACGTCGTCGCGTATCGCGATCGCGTGAATATCGGCATCGCCAAGCTCAACATGCTGGCCGACCTGCAATTCAGCGAGGCGGCCTATGGGCTCGGCGCAGGGCTGTTCTTTATCGGCTACATGCTGTTCGAGGTACCGAGCGACCTAATCATGCATCGTGTCGGCGCGCGACGCTGGATTGCCCGCATCATGATCTCCTGGGACCTGCTCTCAGGAGTCATGGCATTTGTCACGACACCATTGCAGTTCTACACGGTACGCTTCCCTGCTCGGCGTCGCCGAAGCCGGCTTCTACCCCGGCGTAATCCTCTATCTGACGTACTGGTTTCCGAATCGCCACCGCGCTAAAGTCACTGCCATATTTCAGGCGGGCATTCCAATCACCGGCTTGCTCGGCAGCCCTTTGTCGGGCTGGATCCTGGAGCGCTTTCACCTGGTCGGCGGTCACGCCGGCTGGCAATGGGTGTTTGTGCTCGAAGCCCTGCCGACGCTCCCGCTGGCGATCGGCGTGAAATACGGCCTGACGACGAATTCACAAACACGTCAATCCCGCCCTGAGTGTCCTCTTCGACCGTTTATCTTTGGAAGTGGGTCGTTGAGCACCTCGCCATAGATGCGGGCGCACATATCTTCCAAGGCCGAATCGTCTGTTGGCTTCGAAATTTCAAATTGCACGACGCGCATGCCCTTCCCTTGTGCTTGCTCCTCTCGTGAAGGCGCCAATGCGCAAACAAAAAATGGGAGCGAGTTGCTCCCATTTTTTGTCACTTAGCATCTATCTACTGCCTCAATCCCAGCTCAACGCCCCACCCGTCTGATACTCAATAACGCGAGTCTCGAAGAAGTTGCGTTCCTTCTTCAGATCGATCATCTCACTCATCCACGGGAACGGATTCTCCTCATTCGCGAACAACTGATCCAACCCAATCTGCTGGCAACGACGATTGCAAATGAACCGCAGATACCCCTTAAACATCGGCGCATTCAACCCCAACACCCCACGCGGCATCGTATCCTCCGCATAGCGATACTCCAGATCCACCGCCTTCTTGAACAGCTCAGTAATCTCAGCCTTGAACTCCGCCGTCCACAGATGCGGGTTCTCCAGCTTGATCTGGTTGATCAGGTCGATACCAAAATTGCAGTGCAGCGACTCATCGCGCAGGATGTACTGATACTGCTCGGCAGCACCAGTCATCTTGTTCTGCCGGCCCATCGCCAGGATCTGCGTAAAGCCCACATAGAAGAACAGCCCTTCCATGATGCAGGCGAACACGATCAGGCTCTTCAGCAGCTTCTGGTCGTTTTCCGGCGTGCCGGTCTTGAACGACGGGTCGGTCAGGGTGTCGATGAACGGGATCAGGAACTCGTCCTTGTCGCGGATCGACTGCACTTCGTGGTACGCGTTGAAGATCTCGGCTTCGTTCAGGCCGAGGGACTCCACGATGTACTGGTAGGCGTGGGTGTGGATGGCCTCTTCAAAGGCCTGGCGCAGCAGGTACTGGCGGCATTCCGGCGCGGTGATCTGGCGGTAGGTGCCCAGGACGATGTTGTTGGCGGCCAGCGAGTCGGCGGTGACGAAGAAGCCGAGGTTGCGCTTGATGATGCGGCGCTCGTCTTCGGTCAGGCCGTTGGGGTCTTTCCACAGGGCGATGTCGCGGGACATGTTGATTTCCTGCGGCATCCAGTGGTTGGCGCAGCCGGCCAGGTATTTTTCCCACGCCCACTTGTACTTGAACGGCACCAGCTGGTTGACGTCGGTCGAGCCGTTGATCACGCGCTTGTCGGCGGCATTGACGCGGCGGTTGCTTTGCGCGGCGGCGGCGTTGGGATTGTCGCCCAGGATACCGGGCTGCGTGGCGGCCGGCGGCAGTACGCCTTGCTGGTCGGCCGTGGCGGCAACAGCGGGTTGCAGGGCAGGCTGCGGTGCGGCCTGCGGGGTAGCTTGAACGTCGTCGTCCCAGCTCAGCATGATGTGGTTCTCCGTGATTCGATTTGGGGGCGGCGGTTTGGTCGGATTTGACGCTTCACTTCGTGGTGGCGCCGGCCCTCACCCCCGCCCCTCTCCCGCAAGCGGGAGAGGGGCGGGGGTGGCTTTTACTCTCTTACGTTATTGGCAGGCTTCGCACTCTTCAAAGCCAGGGTCGCCCGGGCGCATCGTGCAGACCGCGCCTTCGGCTTCCGGCATGGCCGGGGCCGATGCTGCGGCTGCGTCCAGGGCGGAGCCGCTGTCGCTGCCCGACGACACTGCGTTCAGCGAGCCGCGCGACACGGTGGACTTCTCCACGTGCGTCGCAGCCATGGTGCGCAGGTAGTAGGTGGTCTTCAGGCCGCGCAGCCAGGCCAGCTTGTAGGTGTCGTCCAGCTTCTTGCCCGAGGCGCCGGCCATGTAGATGTTCAGGGACTGGGCCTGGTCGATCCACTTCTGGCGGCGGCTGGCGGCTTCCACCAGCCAGGTCGGCTCCACTTCGAACGCGGTGGCGTAGATGTCGCGCAGGTCTTGCGGGATGCGGTCGATGCGCGACAGCGAGCCGTCGAAGTACTTCAGGTCGGCAACCATCACCTCGTCCCACAGGCCGCGCTCCTTCAGGTCGCGCACCAGATAGTCGTTGACCACGGTGAACTCGCCCGACAGGTTGGACTTGACGTACAGGTTCTGGAAGGTCGGCTCGATGCAGGCCGACACGCCGATGATGTTCGAAATGGTCGCGGTCGGGGCGATCGCGATGCAGTTCGAGTTGCGCATGCCGTGCTGCTTGATGCGGGCGCGCAGCGCGTCCCAGTCCATCGTGCTGGACAGGTCCACGTCCAGGTAGCCGCCGCGCTCTTCGGCCAGCAGCTTGAGCGAGTCTTGCGGCAGGATGCCACGGTCCCACAGCGAGCCTTCATAGGTGCTGTAGCGGCCGCGCTCTTCGGCCAGCTCGGTCGAAGCCTTGTAGGCGTAGTAGCACACCGCTTCCATCGAGGTATCGGCAAACTTGACGGCGGCGTCGCTGGAGTACGGCGTGCGCAGCACGTGCAGGCAGTCCTGGAAGCCCATGATGCCCATGCCGACCGGACGGTGGCGCAGGTTGGAATTGCGCGCCTTGTCCACGGCGTAGTAGTTGATGTCGATCACGTTGTCGAGCATGCGCATGGCGGTGCGCACGGTCTTCTGCAGCTTGGCGTGATCCAGCGCGTAGGTGCCGTCGGCCTGCTTGGTCATGTGGGCGACCAGGTTGACCGAGCCCAGGTTGCACACGGCGATCTCGCTCTCATTGGTATTGAGCGTGATTTCCGTGCACAGGTTGGAGCTGTGCACCACGCCCACGTGCTGCTGCGGGCTGCGGATGTTGCACGGATCCTTGAAGGTGATCCACGGGTGGCCGGTCTCGAACAGCATACCCAGCATCTTGCGCCACAGTTGCAGCGCCGGCAGCTTCTTGAACAGCTTCAGTTCGCCGCTGGCGGCCTTGGCTTCATAGCCCAGGTAGGCCTTTTCGAATTCCTTGCCGACCTTGTCGTGCAGGTCCGGGCAGGTGGCGGGCGAGAAAAGGGTCCATTCGCCGGCTTCCATCACGCGCTTCATGAACAGGTCCGGAATCCAGTTGGCCGTGTTCATGTCGTGGGTGCGGCGGCGGTCGTCGCCGGTGTTCTTGCGCAGTTCCAGGAATTCTTCGATGTCCAGGTGCCACGTTTCCAGGTAGGCGCAGACGGCGCCCTTGCGCTTGCCGCCCTGGTTCACCGCCACGGCGGTGTCGTTGACCACCTTCAGGAACGGCACCACGCCTTGCGACTTGCCGTTGGTGCCTTTGATGTGCGAGCCCAGTGCGCGCACGTTGGTCCAGTCATTGCCCAGGCCGCCGGCGAACTTGGACAGCAGGGCGTTTTCCTTCAGCGCTTCATAGATGCCTTCCAGGTCGTCCGAGACGGTGGTCAGGTAGCACGACGACAGCTGCGAGCGGCGGGTGCCGGAGTTGAACAGGGTCGGCGTGGACGACATGAAGTCGAACGACGACAGCAGCTGGTAGAACTCGATGGCGCGCGCTTCACGGTCCTTCTCGTTCAGCGCCAGGCCCATGGCCACGCGCATGAAGAAGGCTTGCGGCATTTCGATGCGGGTTTCATCGATATGCAGGAAGTAGCGGTCGTACAGGGTCTGCAGGCCCAGGTAGTTGAACTGGAAGTCGCGGCCGGCGTCCAGCGCCGCGCCCAGGCGGGCCAGGTCGTAGGTGGCCAGTTGCTCGTCCAGCAGTTCGGCTTGAATGCCGCGGGCGATGAACTTGGGGAAGTACTCGGCGTAGCGGCTGGACATCTCGGCCTGGGTCACTTCGGTGCCCAGGATTTCCTTGCGGATGGTGTGCAGCAGGATACGGGCGGTGACCTGGCTGTAGTCCGGGTCTTTTTCGATCAGGGTACGCGCGGCCAGGATGGCGGAGTCGTACACCTGCGTCATCGGTACGCCGTCGTACAGGTTCTTCAGGGTTTCCTTCAGGATCGGCTCGGCGCTCACTGCATTGCCAAGGCCGCTGCAGGCATTGTCGATCAGGGCGTGCAGCGCGGCGATGTCCAGCACGTGCGTGACGCCGCCATCGGTCACGTTGACCGAGATGCCGCCTTCCTGCACGCGGGCCACGGCCTGGGCGTTGGCCTGGGCGCGCTCGTCCTTGCGCTTCTCGCGGTACAGCACATAGGCGCGGGCCACTTCATGCTCGCCCGAGCGCATCAGCACCAGTTCCACGTGGTCCTGCACGTCTTCAATATGGATGGCGCCCCCGTTGGGGCGGCTGCGCACCAGCGCGCGCACGACGTTGTCAGTCAGTTGCTCGACGATCTCGCGCACACGCGCGGACGCGGCGCCCTGCCCGCCATTCACGGCGAGGAAGGCCTTGGTCATGGCAACGGCGATCTTGGACGGCTCGAAAGCCACCACGGCGCCGTTGCGTCGAATGATCTTGTGATCCGGGTAGTTCGTATTGGCGGCGTTGGCGGGGGTCTGCTGCGCGGTCGGTGCAATACCGGCGGCGGCGCCACCCGTGGTGATTTCGTTCTGGGCCGTTTGCATGAGAACTCCTGTTTTTACCCTGGAAATAAGAGACAAAAGAGTCCCTGGCGAAATGCGGCGAAAAGAACGTCCCTCCCGGCGTGAAGTCAGGGCGGACAGACTGCCTTTACGTGAACATTTCGCCAGGGACTCTTGTGATTCGCTGGCCTTAGCGGGCGGTTTCGAGACGATGCACGAACTTCGTGATCCCTGACTCGCCCTTGGGCCGGCTCCCCGGTTTGACTACTAGATATAGTGTGTGACGCGTGAAACTGGGCTAAGTATAGTGAAACGAATCCGAATGACCAGTCTTGACAAGCGCTATTTCGGAGGCGGTTGCGCCGATGCGGCAGCGCCACATGCCCGCAACCCTAATACTCGCAAGGGTTTTCGCCAGACCGTTCGCAACTGCACATTTCACAAAAATTTTTTTGATTGTTGCGAGGTTGCGATAGCCCCACGCCGAGGTAGGGCATGTGCGCCGGAACGGGGCGCACGGGGATGGGGAATGACGTTAAGAATTCGTCACCTGGCCAGCCGCGCCAGGGCACTGGTAGGGCAACATGCCCGGCGCCACGCCCGCCTGCCTGGCGAAGCGCGCCCAGTCGAAATGCGGGCCGGGATCGGTCTTGCGCCCCGGGGCGATGTCGCTGTGGCCGGCAATCGCGCGCACCGGGTAGGCGACCAGCAGCGCGGGCACCAGCGCGGCCACGGTGTCGTACTGGGCCAGGGTGAACGGCAGGTCGTCGCAGCCCTCGATCTCGATGCCGATGGAAAAATCGTTGCAGCGGGCGCGGCCGAAGAAGTCTGACTGCCCGGCGTGCCAGGCCCGCTGCGTGCACGGGACGAACTGCACCAGTTCACCCTCGCGGGTGACCAGGAAGTGCGCGGACACCTGCACCTGGTGGATGGTGGCAAAGAACGGGTGCTTATTGGGATCGAGCCGGTTCTGGAAGAAGGCCTCGATGTCGCCGCTGCCGAACTGGCCGGGCGGCAGGCTGATGTTGTGCAGCACCACCAGGTCCACCGGCATGCCGGCCGGGCGCTCATCGAAATTGGGCGACGGCACGCGGCGCGCGGCGGGGACCCAGCCGTCGGCATCGGGCAGGTAGCGGTGCTCAGGCTTGCTCATGGCGTGCCCCCGCCTTCCACGGCGCTGCGGTCGGCGGCGTCCATGGCTTCGCGGATGCCCAGTTGCTGGATGCGGTAGCGCAGCTGGCGCAGGTTCAGGCCCAGCAGCGGCGCGGCCGCGGTGCGATTGAAGTTGGTCTGCGCCAGCGCCTGCAGAATCAGCTCGCGCTCCACGGCTTCCAGCCTGGCCGGCAGGTCGATCGGGAAGACGATGCCGCGGCAGGCACGTTCGGCGGGGTCGCCGGCGGGCTCGGGTTCGGGCGCGCTGGCCGGGGTCGGTGCCACGGGCGGCGGCTCTGCCAGGGCCGGCGCGGGCGCGGCGGCCGGCGGCACCGGCGCCCACATGCCTGCGGCACCCCAGGGTGCGTAATAGTTAGGCGCCATCGCCGGCGCGGGGGCATGCATCAGCCCGGCCCGTTCGGCACCGGCGTCCAGCGGGCCCAGATCGGCCAGCTCGATCTCTTCGCTCTCGGCAAAGGCGTAGGCGCGCTCCAGCAGGTTCTCCAGCTCGCGCACGTTGCCCGGGAAGGGATAGGCCACCAGCCGTTGCAGCGCCGCCGGCGACAGCCGCTTGGGGCGCGGGTCGCCGTAGCGCACCGCCAGGTGGTCCAGGATGGCGCGCGCCAGCACCGGGATGTCTTCACCGCGCTCGCGCAGCGTGGGCATGCGCAGCGCCAGCACGTTCAGGCGGTAGTACAAGTCCTGCCGGAACTGCCCGGCCGCCACCATCGCGGCCAGGTCCTTGTGGCTGGCGCACATCACGCGCACGTCGACGGCGTCTTCGCGGCTGGCGCCGATCTTGCGCACGCGGCGCTCCTGCAGCGCGCGCAGCAGCTTGACCTGCATCGGCAGCGGCAGGTCGGCCACCTCGTCCAGCAGCAGCGTGCCGCCGTTGGCGGCCTGGAAGAAGCCGCCGCGCTCCCCGTCGGCACCGGTGAAGGCGCCTTTGACATGGCCGAAGAACTCGGACTCCATCAGGTTCTCGGGGATGGCGCCGCAGTTGACGGCGATAAAGGGATGCGCGGCCCGCCCGCTGGTGGCGTGAATGGCGCGCGCGGCGCGCTCCTTGCCGCTGCCGGATTCGCCGCTGATCACCACCGGCGCCATGCTACGCGCCAGCCGCGACAGCGAGCGGCGAACCTCCTGCATGGCGGCGGAATGGCCGGGCAGCAGGGCCGCGGCGCGGTCGGCGGCCTGCTCGGCCGCGGCGGCTTCGGCATCGGTGCTGTCGCGTTGCTGGCGGCCCAGCGCGTTCAGCACCAGGCTGCGCAGCTGCTCCAGCGAGACCGGCTTGGCGATGTAGTCGAAGGCGCCGGCCTTGAGTGCTTCCACGGCGTTGTCGGCGCTGCCGTAGGCGGTGATGACCGCCACCGGGATGCGCTCCGGCGCGGCCGACAGCTGGCGCACGATCTCTATACCCAGGCCGTCGCCCAGCCGCATGTCGGTCAGCACCAGGCTGTAGCGGCCCTGTGCCAGCTTCTCGCGCGCCTCGGCCAGGGAGCCGGCCAGCACCACGTCATGGCCCATGCGGCGGATCGAGATGTCCAGCAGCTCGCGCAGGTCGGCCTCGTCGTCGATGACCAGGATGGGGTCGGGCGCTCGGGGCATTCGGGGTGGCATGGGGTGGTGGCTGGGTTGGGACAGGTCAGGCGGCGGCCGCATCGGCACTCTCGATGCGCAGCGTCAGCACGAAAGCCTTGGCCGGCAGTGTATCGCGCGCGGCGGGGGCCAGCATGCCGGTGCGCTCGAGCAGCGCCGGCAAGGCGATGGCGCCGTAGCGCACCTGGGCGTCATTGGCGCCGCACAGCTCGCGCGCCATGAACAGGCCCAGCCCGGTGCCCTGGGCGTTGCTGGTGAAGAACGGTTCGAACAGGCTGCGCTGGTGCTCGCGCGCGACTTCGGCGCCGTCGTTCCAGACGATCAGCTCGGCATGGTGCTGGTCCAGCGCATGCGCCAACAGCCGGATCGAGCCCGGCAGCCGGCTGCAGTAGCGCCAGGCGTTGTCCAGCAGGTTGCCCAGTACCTGTTGCAGCTGCGAGGCGTCGAACACCACCGGCTGGGCCACGTCCACGGTCAGCCGGATGGCATTGGCGTTGATGTCGGCCCGGCCCGCCGGGCGGGTCTCGCCTGCGCGCGGGCGGCGCGAGCGCATTTCGGCGCGCCAGCGCTCGACGATCTCGGGCAGCGCCTGCGCCAGGTGCACGGTGCTGCGGCCGGTGCGCGGGCGGCGCGACATCTGCAGCACGTCTGACACCACCTGGTCCAGCCGGCGCACGTTGTCGTTGATGATGCGCAGCAGGCGGGCGTCGATATCGACATCGGCGCCGCCATGGTCCTGGGCGGCGGGGTCGCGCCGGCCGGAATCGCCCAGCAGCTCGCTGGCCTGGCTGATCGCCGCCAGCGGGTTGCGGATCTGGTGCGCGATGCTGGCCACCAGCCGGCCCATGGCGGCCAGCTTTTCCTGCTGCACCTGCTCGGCGATGCGTTCCCAGCTTTCGATGTGGACCAGCACGGTGTCGCGCATCTCGTTGCGCAACAGGGCCTCATCCTCCTGCGACCAGGCCATGGCCTCGTTCTGGGCGATGGCCAGGCGCAGGCGGCCGGCGGCTTCGGGCGACAGTTCGCTCCAGGCGGCCGTATCCAGCGTGGCCGGCACGGTGCGGCCATGCGCCATGGTCGAACGCAAACCTGCCAGCCCCGGCAGCACAAAGCGCAGCCGCAGCCGGGTGTGCTGCATGGTGCCGTCTGCCAGCGCGGTGCCGGACGCCATCGGCAGCAGCTGCAGGATGCGCGGCACGTCGTCCTTGCTGTGCAGCCAGTCGCGCAGCATCTCCATCAGCGGCTGCAGGCGCGGGATGCGGCGCAGGTCGAACAGCACGGCTTCGCCGCCCTGCCCTGCCGCACCACCCAGCCGGCGTGAGTAGATGCGCTCATGCGGCTGCACGCCCAGCAGCACCACCGCCGCGGGGTTCGCCGCCACCACCGCGCCGTTGGCACGCACCAGCATCACGCCGTCCTGCATATCGTTGACCATCAGCCGGTTGACCAGCTGCTGCAGGCGCAGCTCCTGCTCGCGCGCCAGCGCCAGCCGCTCCTGCGCGATCTGGCGGTTGGCCAGCATATACATCAGCAGCGCCGCGATCATGAACACCAGCCCGAACAGGCCCGAGCCCAGCAGCCCGGCATCGGCCTGGCGCAGCAGGATGGTGTGCATGAAGGGCCCGCTCATCACCACCAGCGCGGAGATCGAAGCGGCAAACAGCGCGAACAGCAGGCTGGTCAGCGCGCCGGCTTCCAGCGCCGGCAGCAGGAAGATCATGGCCAGGCCCTCGGCCTGCCCGCCCCGCCCCAGCACGCTGAAGACCAGCGCCAGCAGGGCCAGGTCGGCCAGCACCTGCACCCGCACGCGCAGATGGAAGTGCCGGCGCCACAGCGTGCCGGCCAGCATCGCCACGGCAATGCCAAGATAGGGCACGGCGATGGTCATGGCCGCCGCGTGCTCGATGCCGCCCAGGGCCCCAAGGTCGAACGGCACGGGCGGGATCGCATTCGTGACGGCGGTGACGGATGCCGGCTCGCCGCGCCGCATCAGCGCAAAGCCGACCAGCAGCAGGCCCACGGCCACGCGGGTCCAGCAGAAATAGCGCAGCAGGCGCCAGTGGAAGTCAGGCGGTTCGGGCTGGCGCCACAGTTGGGCCAGGCCGCGCCAGGCGTTCAGCCGCTGCCAGCCCGACGACGCCGGCTCTGTCACGGGCGGGGGCCGCTGCTGCCGTCACCGCCTTCAGCCCGACTCTCGTCAGGCAGATGGCTGCGGCGGCAGTAGTGCAGGCCGCGCCAGGCAATGGCCTCGCCCTGCGGCAGGTGCACGCCGCACTGGGCGCACTGGACCATGGGTTCGGCGGTGGCGTCGTCGGCCGGGCCGGCTGCGCCAGTGCGCTCGCCGGCCTGGCGGGCCTGGCGTGCGCGGTGTTCAGCCAGCCGGGCCTCGGCGCGGGCGCGCAGCCACCAGATGACGCCCAGCACCACGGCCAGCAGGATCAGGATACGTGCCATGGAAGATCAGAGACGATGCAGGACGACTTCAATCACGAAACGGCTGCCGACATAGGCCAGCAGCAGGATGCCGAACGAGGCGATGACCCAGCGCAGCGCCACCTTGCCGCGCCAGCCGCGGAAGATGCGCCCGGCCAGGATGCCGCCGAACATGGCCCACGAGATCAGCGCGAACACCGTCTTGTGGTCCAGCCGGAAGGCGCGGCCGAACAGCTCTTCAGAGAACAGCAGGCCCGAGCCGATGGTCAGCGTCAGCAGCACAAAGCCGGCGCCGATCAGCCGGAACAGCAGCTTCTCCAGCGTCAGCAGCGGCGGCAGCAGGTCAAGCCAGCGGCCCAGCCATTCGCTGGGTTGCTGCTCCGGCGGCCGCGCGGGCGCGTGCCGGAAGCCGTGCAGGCGCCGTTCGGCCAGCAGCATCAGGAAGGCGTGGAACGCCGCCAGCGTGAACAGCCCGTAGGCCACGTTGGCGATGATGAAATGTAGCTTGAACAGCGGCCGCGCCGCGTAGCCCAGGATCTGCGAGCCGGGGAAGGCCAGGGGCATCAGGCTGGCTACCAGCGCCACCGGGATCACGATCAGCCCCAGGCCCGCCAGCGAGAAGAAGAAGCTTTCTATCCAGTAGATGCCCACGCCCAGCCACAGCATGGCCGACAGCGCAAAGGCAAAGCCGAACATCATGCGCTCGGCCGGGAAGATGGTTTCATGCAGCAGCAAGCCGTGGCTGGCCAGCGCCGCCAGCATCAGCACGTGCCACCAGGCCGGGCGCCCTTCGCCATGCGCGCCGCCTACCGGGGGGATGGGGCCACCGCCGGCCACCAGCACGGCCGAGGTCGCCCCCCCTGCCTGGCCGGCAGCGGTGGCAACGCGTGGATGGCGCGTGGCCCAGCCGTGATAGGCCAGGCCGCAATAGAGAAGTGCCGTCAGGGCATACAGTACAATGACCATTTACGCAGTTTACCTTAGTGCCCACGGACGGTGGCGGCCGGTTGAACAGGTGTTCCAGGCGCGCCCCGTGTGCCAGACTGCTTCCGAATTTCAGCCCCGAGCCCTGCTCCGACTTCTCCCCCGATTCCTGCCATGCTGGACAATCTCACTCAACGCCTGGCGCGTGTGGTCAAGACCATGCGCGGCGAGGCGCGCCTGACCGAGGCCAACACTGCCGAGATGCTGCGCGAAGTGCGCCTTGCCATGCTCGAAGCCGACGTGGCGCTGCCGGTCGTGCGCGAATTCGTTGCCCGCGTGAAGGAAAAGGCCATGGGCGAGGAGGTTGTCAGCAGCCTCACCCCGGGCCAGGCCCTGGTCGGCGTGGTCCAGCGCGAGCTGACCGCCGTGATCGGCGGCGCCGACGCGGCCAGCGGCAACAACAAGGAAGCCGAGCTGAACCTGGCCGTGCAGCCGCCCGCCATCATCCTGATGGCCGGCCTGCAGGGCGCCGGCAAGACCACCACCGTGGGCAAGCTGGCCAAGTGGCTCAAGGAAAACAAAAAGAAGAAGGTGCTGACGGTCTCGTGCGACGTCTACCGCCCCGCCGCTATCGCGCAGCTGAAGACGGTTTCCGAGCAAGTCGGCGCTGACTTCTTCCCGTCACAGCCGGACCAGAAGCCGGTGGACATCGCCCGCGCGGCGGTGGACTGGGCGCGCAAGCACTACCACGACGTGCTGATCGTCGACACGGCCGGCCGGCTCGGTATCGACGAGCTGATGATGCAGGAAATCGCCGCGCTGCACGCGGAGCTGAAGCCCGCCGAAACCCTGTTCGTGGTCGACGCCATGCTGGGCCAGGACGCCGTCAACACCGCCAAGGCCTTCAACGACACCCTGCCGCTGACCGGCGTGGTGCTGACCAAGCTGGACGGCGATGCGCGCGGCGGTGCCGCACTGTCGGTGCGCCATATCACTGGCCGCCCGATCAAGTTCGTCGGCGTCGGCGAAAAGCTGGACGGCCTGGAGCCCTTCTACCCCGACCGCATGGCCCAGCGCATCCTGGGCATGGGCGACATCCTCGCGCTGGTCGAGGAAGCCCAGCGCGGCGTGGACATGGAAGCGGCCGAGAAGCTGGCCAAGAAGATCAAGAAGACCGGCGACTTCGACCTGGAAGACTTCAAGGCCCAGATCGGCCAGATGAAGAAGATGGGCGGCCTGGGCAGCCTGGTCGACAAGCTGCCGGCGCAGTTCGCCCAGCAGGCGCAGGGCGCCAACATGGACCAGGCCGAGAAGCAGGTGGCCCGCATGGAAGGCATCATCAACAGCATGACGCCCACCGAGCGCGCCAAGCCCGAGCTGATCAAGGCCAGCCGCAAGCGCCGCATTGCCGCGGGCGCCGGCGTGCCGGTGCAGGAAGTGAACCGCCTGCTCAACCAGTTCGACCAGATGCAGTCCATGATGAAGAAGCTCAAGGGCGGCGGCATGATGAAGATGATGCGCCAGATGGGCGCGATGAAGGGCGGCATGAAGGGTCTCTTCAACCGCTAGAATCCGTCTGCGCACCTCGACTTGCCTCCCCCGCAAAAGAACAGGAAAGACATCATGATGAGCGCCGTACAGGCCCGCGAGCTGTGGGCCAACTCCGAAGAAATCGTCTCCGCCGCGGAAGTCCAGGCGTCGCTGGACCGCATGGCCACGGAAATCACCGCCAAGATGGGCGATGCCTTCCCGCTGGTGCTGTCGGTGATGGGCGGCGCGGTGGTCTTCACCGGCATGCTGCTGCCCAAGCTGGCCTTCCCGCTGGAGTTCGACTACATCCACCTCTCGCGCTACAACAACAAGACCGTGGGCGGCGAGATGCAGTGGCGCGTGGCCCCGCGCGAGTCGGTCAAGGATCGCGTGGTGCTGGTGCTGGACGACATCCTGGATGAAGGCGAGACCATGGCCGCCATCCGCGAGCGCATCATGGACATGGGCGCCAGGGAATTCCACGCCGCCGTGCTGTGCGAGAAGACGCTGACCAAGATCAAGCCCATGCATCCGGACTTCTGCGGCTTTGCTGTGCCGGACCGCTATGTCTTTGGCTGCGGCATGGACGCCAAGGGCTACTGGCGCAACCTGGACTCGATCCGCGCGCTGGTTTGATCAGTTGAATACAGGCACCCGCCCGGCTGCCTGCCCCGGCGCCATCCTCAGGCGCCCAGGATCGGCCACAGCGAGGCCAGCAGCAGCACGGCCATGCCGATATTGAAGGCGCGCAGCACCCGCGGACGCGCCAGCCAGCGCCGCAGCGCCGAGCCGCACAGCGCCCACATCGCCACGCTGGGCAGGTTGACCACCCCGAAGATCCCCGCCAGCAGCAGCACGTTGAGCAACAGGTTGCCGTGCAGCACGTAGGTGCTGCACGCGCCCACCGCCATCACCCACGCCTTGGGATTGACCCACTGAAACGCCGCCGCGGCCCAGAAGCCCATCGGCCGCTTGACCTGCTGGTCCTGCACGCCGCCGGCAGTGGCCAGCTTCCACGCCAGCCATATCAGGTAGACCGTCGCCACCACGCGCAGCACCTGCCAGGTCCACGGGAAGGCGTGGAACAGCGATCCCAGCCCGAGCCCGACCAGCCCTACCATCAGCGCAAAGCCAATGCTGACGCCAAGCAGGTGCGGCACCGTGCGCACGAAGCCAAAGTTCACGCCCGAGGCGAGCAGCATCGTGTTATTGGGACCAGGGGTGATCGACGACACCAGCGCAAAGCCGGCAAACGCGGCAAAGACACCGGTTCCGGCGGCGAGTTGTGATACTTCCATGACTGACTCCAAGGCATTCAGGGAATCAGTCTACGGTCAGCAAACGGTACAGTACCGGTACACTTTGACGGAAATACGCCGATACAGGGATGCCGCCGGCCGCCGGTCAGTTTGCTTCCGGCTGGTGGACAAAGATCCACTCCTGGTAGCTGCCCTTGTCGGCAAACCCTGCGTTTGCCGGCGTAAAGCTGCCCACGCGAAGCGGGGTGCCTGGGGCCTGGCTGTACACGCCGACGATGCCGTTGTCCGGTCCGGGGACGATGCCCCACTCGCCGCCTTTCGGGAGCGGGTCGCGCCAGGCCCGGCGCAGGTAGCGCGCGACCACCGGCTGCCTCGGATCGAGCACCAGTTCATCAAGGCGCTTCGGGTACTGCCCGGCCGGGTTGGCATCGTAGTAGGCGCCGATTGCGCGGCGGATCTCGTTGCCGTGCGCGAGCAGGTCAGCCTCGCGCGCGCGCCGGTCCTGCGTGGCCCACAGCACGCCGAACTGGCTCAGCATCACGCCCAGGATAGCCAGCGCCACGAGCGCGCCGATGTAGACGGAGCCGCGGCTGTGCCGATCACCAGCTTGCATAGTCGGTCCCGTCATGCGCCTTGCCGGGCGCGCCGCTGTGCACGTCGGCAATGCCGCCCTTGGGCGAGCGCTCGAACACCCAGCTGTCGCGCCGGTTGTGAGCGGGTCCAGCGGCAGCTCGCGCAAGTAGCGGCGCTGCACCAGCTCGTCGAGCGATTCCGGGGATTTGCCACGGTCGTCGCGGTAATCGTCCAGCGCCTTGCGCAAGGTCACCAGGTTGTGGCGCAGCACGGTCTCGCGCGCCTTGTCCTGCTGGCGGAAGTACTGCGGCATGGCAAGCGACAGCAGCGTGGCGATAATGGCCAGCACCACCAGCAGCTCGATCAGCGTAAAGCCGCGGCGGCGCATGCCGTCACCACTGGTCATAGTGGTTGCCATCCAGCGCCTCGCCGCTATTGCGCGACATCACGTCGAACACAACGCCCCCCTCGCGCGGATCGTCGGGCGGGCTCTGGTAGCTGCGCAGGCGCCAGTTGCGCGCGGCGGGCTCATCGGGGCAGCCGCACAGCGGGTCGCGCGGCAGGCGCCGCAGGAAGTAGAGGCGGCGCTCGCCGGCGGGATCGGTGGCGTCGGGCACGCCCTCGGCCAGCGCTTCCAGCGACGGCGGATAGCCGCTGTCGCCGACCTTGCGCTGGATCTTGCCGGCGTCCGCCGCGTCCTTGTAGTCGTCGATGGCCTTGCGCAACTCGCGCAGTACGCGGCGCAGCTCGTTTTCCTGCGCGCGACGCACCGTCAGTTCGGCGGACGGCTCGGGCGTGCCCAATGCCGCTTGCCGCGAGGCCTTCCGGCGCAGCGGCGCCTATCCCTTCCAGCAATGGAACGAGATCACCGGGTTCCCGCAGGACTACAGCCAGGCCTCGGTCGAGCAAGCCATCAAGGACTGCACGCTGTGCAGCGGCGGTGACCTCAGGAAGGCGGGGCTCGACGTGCGCTCGACGCAGTGGCACAAGACCCCGATCAAGCCCCAGAGCGGCAAGATCCGCGTGATGTTCTACGCCACGCTGCGGGCCCTGCGCGCGCTGCGGCAGGAAGCCGGCGCGGCCGAGGACGACCCCCACCTGCTGGCGCGCATCGATGCGCTGCTGGAGTTGCTGACGCTGCTCGGCGGCTGGATGCACGGCATGCAGCGGCTGGACGATGAGGCCGTGCGGCGCGCATTGCGCCATGGCGCTGCGCCGGAGCCGCCCTAACGGGCCATGGGGTGGCTCACCGCTCGCTGCGGTACGGGCGTTCGCGCAGCCATTTGGTGGCGATCCACTTCTCGCCGGACGCCACCGGCAGGCCGGCGTGCAGCGTGCGTTCGTCCAGCGTGCCGTCGGGCAGCAGGTAGCTGAAGTACACCGCGTTGCCCTTGACCGGCGCCACCTCCAGCCCCACGCGCGGGAACGCCGTGGCGCCGCCCGCCTCGGGCGTGTTCAGGTAGATCACCAGGGTGGCGATGCGCTGCCCGCCGACGGACAGTTGCCGCGCCTCGCCCGGGCGCTGCGGGTTGAAGTAGTCGAAGTGCGGCTGGTACTCGCCGCCGGGCTTGTAGTTGAGGATCTGCAGCCCTTCGCCGTGCTCGGCGGGTACGCCGGTGACGGCGGCGATGCGCGCCTCGATGCGCGCGATCAGGGCGTGCTCGGCCACCTGGAACATCGCGCCCATGCTGGTGCGGGCGTCGATCAGGTTCTCGTCGCCGGTATCGGGGTTGACCACCGGCGAGCGCGCCAGGCGGCCGCGCGACAGCGCCACCAGGGCATCGCACTCGTCGTCGGTCAGCAGTTGCTGGAACAGCTGGACCTGCGGCGACGCCAGCCGGAACAGGATCGGGACCTGGCGGTCGCCGCCATCGGCCGCGTAGACCGCGGGCGTGCCGGCGGTGGCGGCAGGGCGGGCCGGCGCGGGCCTGGCCGGCGCGGCGCCATCGGCGCCCTGTGCAAAGGCCGAGGCCACGGCCCGGCGCGCAAAGGCCTCGTCATAGCCCGAGCGCAGCATCGACAACACCAGCGCATCGGCGGCAAAGCCCTGGGCGATATGCCGGGCCAGCCATTGTTCAAGTTCGGGCGAGGATTCGGTGTAGCCGGTCTTGCCGCCGGCAACGGAGGCTTCGCGGATCATGACGGATTGGCGGCGACGCGTTGCGACGAGAACGGGTTGCGGGCAGGCGGCTCGGACACCGGTGCGCGCGGGCGCGACGGCGCGATCTCGGGATCGCCGGCCACGGTGACCGTGGCTTCGGAATACTGCCAGCGCTTCCACGCCGCCAGCACCGCGTTCGGGTATTCGGGGCGGCCGCGGCTGCCGTTGTAGCGGCCCAGCGCCAGATACAGGTCGCCCTGCTCGCGGTCCAGGTAATAGCGCAGGATGGTGCAGCCGTAGCGCAGGTTGCTCTGCAGGTGAAACAGCTTGCGCGGGTCGCTGTCGCCGATGGCGCGCACCCAGAACGGCATCACCTGCATCAGCCCGCGCGCACCGGCCGAGCTGATCGCGTACTTGCGGAAGTTGCTTTCGACCTGGACCAGGCCCAGCACCAGCGCGGGCTCCAGCCCGGCGCGCTTGGCCTCGTAGTAGGCCACCTCGATCAGTTCCACGCGCACCTGCGGCTCGGGGATGCGCGAGGCCAGGCGGGCGGACATCTCGCCCAGCCATTTCAGGTAGGCCAGGCGCTCGCCGCCGGACGCAAATACCGGCCGCGTGGGCCGGTCATCGGCAATGGCGGCGGCCAGCGCGCCGCGCACGGAATCGGCCAGGTCTTCTTCCTTTTGCGCGCCGGCGTGGGCTGCCATGGCCGCCAGGGCCAGCAGCAACCCGCCCGCGCAGCGGCGGGCGGCGTCGGTCATGCCGCGGGCGGCGCGCATGGGGCTCAGTTCGCCAGCTGGCTGCGCACGTGGCCGACCACATCGGCCACGCTGACGGCGGTGGCCTGCGCGTCGCGCCGGCCCTGGTACTCGACCTTGCCTTCCTTCAGGCCGCGGTCGCCCACCACCACACGGTGCGGCACGCCGATCAGCTCCCAGTCGGCAAACATCACGCCCGGGCGCTCGCCGCGGTCGTCCAGGATGACGTCCACGCCGGCGGCCAGCAGCTCGGCATGGATGCGGTCGGCCTCGGCCTTGACGGCTTCGGAGCGGTCGTAGCCCACCGGGCAGATCACCACCGCGAACGGCGCGATCGCGGCCGGCCAGATGATGCCGCGCTCATCGAAGTTCTGCTCGATCGCCGCGCCCAGGATACGGGTGACGCCGATGCCATAGCAGCCCATCTGCATCGGCTGGGTCTTGCCGTTCTCGTCCAGGAAGGTGGCGTTCATGGACTCGGAATAGCGCGTGCCGAGCATGAACACGTGGCCCACCTCGATGCCGCGGCAGATTTCCAGCGTGCCCTTGCCGTCCGGCGAGGCGTCGCCTGCGACCACGTTGCGCAGGTCGGCCACGATCGGCTCGGGCAGGTCGCGACCCCAGTTGACGCCGGTGTAGTGGTAGTCGCGATAGTTGGCGCCACAGACGAAGTCGCTCATGTTGGCGACGGTGCGGTCGGCCACCACCTTGACCGGCTTCTTCATGTCGATCGGGCCCAGGTAGCCCGGCGGCGAGCCGAAGGCGTCGACGATCTCGTTCTCGGTGGCAAAGCGGAAGTCGGCCAGGCCCGGCACCTTGGACGCCTTGACCTCGTTCAGTTCGTGGTCGGCACGGATCAGCAGCAGCCAGATTTCGGCGCCCGCTTCGGTATCCTTGGCCAACACGATCGACTTGACGTTGCGCTCCAGCGGGATGTTCAGGAATTCCGCCACCTGCTCGCACTTGACCTTTTCCGGGGTGAAGGTCTTGACCAGGTCTTCCTTGGGCGAGGCGCGCTCGGCAAGCAGGGGCAGCGCCTCGGCTGCCTCCATGTTGGCGGCGTAGTCCGAGGTCGGGCAGTAGACGATGGCGTCTTCGCCGGTGTCGGCGATCACATGGAACTCATGCGAGCCCGAGCCGCCGATGGCGCCGTTGTCGGCCGCCACGGCGCGGAATTCCAAGCCAAAGCGGCGAAAGATGCGCACGTAGGCGTCGTACATGTTCTCGTACGACTTGCGCAGGCCGTCCGTGTCGCGGTCGAAGGAATAGGCATCCTTCATGGTGAACTCGCGCCCGCGCATGATGCCGAAGCGCGGCCGGCGCTCGTCGCGGAACTTGGTCTGGATCTGGTAGAAATTGACCGGCAGCTGCTTGTAGCTGCGGATTTCCGAGCGGGCGATGTCGGTCACCACCTCTTCCGAGGTCGGCTGGACTGCGAAGTCGCGCTCATGGCGGTCTTTCAGGCGCAGCAGTTCGGGGCCCATCTTGTCCCAGCGGCCGGTTTCCTGCCACAGCTCGGCCGGCTGGATCACCGGCATGGACAGCTCCACCGCGCCGGCGCGGTTCATTTCCTCGCGCACGATGTTCTCCACCTTGCGGATCACGCGCAGCCCGATCGGCATGTAGTTGTAGATGCCGGCACCCAGCTTCTTGATCATGCCGGCGCGCATCATCAGCTTGTGCGAAACGATTTCCGCGTCGGCGGGCGCTTCCTTGAGGGTGGAAATGAAGAATTGCGAGGCTTTCATCCGTAATTTCTCTCTGGGCCGCTAGGTTCGGGAAAATCCGTCCCGGCAAAATCCGGGGGCCGGCGGCACTGAATTGTGTGCACGCGCCTGAAACTGCCCTTCCGCTCGGGGAAAACCAGCATCCCCCGGTCCGGGCCCGGCTGCGCGCTTCCTTTATAATCAGCGTAATTCTAAAGGATTCGAGGTGCAGTCATGCTCGATCGTGAAGGCTTTCGCCCGAACGTCGGCATCATCCTCCTCAACGCACGAAACGAGGTTTTCTGGGGCAAGCGAATCGGCGAACACTCCTGGCAGTTCCCGCAAGGTGGCATCAAGTACGGCGAAACGCCTGAACAGGCCATGTACCGCGAACTGCATGAGGAAATCGGCCTGCTTCCGGAGCACGTCAGGATCGTCGGTCGCACGCGCGACTGGCTGCGTTACGAGGTGCCGGACAAGTTCATCCGCCGCGAGATCCGCGGCCACTACAAGGGCCAGAAACAAATCTGGTTCCTGCTGCGCATGGCCGGCAGGGACTGTGATATCCATCTGCGTGCCACCGAGCACCCTGAGTTCGACGCCTGGCGTTGGAGTCATTACTGGGTGCCGCTGGAGGCGGTGATCGAGTTCAAGCGCGATGTCTACCAGCTGGCGCTGACGGAGTTGTCACGCTTCCTGAACCGGCACGCGCGTGTGCCGCTGAGTCCGTATGGCACACACGGGACGCACGGCCCCCACGGCATGCATGGCCGCCACGGCGGACCACGCAGCCAGGCGCTCAGCCGCGCCCAGCAGGCGCAGCAGGCCGACGCCGACTGCAATGCCGAGGCCGAGCACGCGACAGAGCACGATTCACCGGCAACGCCGGTTTCCACCTCACGGAGCACTGATGACTAGTTTCACCGGCCTGGGCCGCCGCGGCGGCCTGACCGCTGCCGGAATGCTGATTGCCGCGGCCAGCCTTGCGCTGGCCGGCTGCAAGACCACCGGCAAGGAAATGGCGGAGGAAGAAAGCACCTGGATCAACCCGTTCGGGGCCAAGACCTTTGAAGAGGCCAAGGCCATGCTGCCGGCGCCGCCGCAGGACGCCAACCTGATCCCGTTCACGGTGTCGGGTACCGGCTCGCTGTCGTTCGCGGTGGACGGCAAGTCGGTCTCGGTCGGCAAGGACAACGTGGTGCGCTACACGGTCGTCACCACCAGCCAGAGCGGCGCGCGCAACGTGACCTTCGAAGGCCTGCGCTGCGATGCGTTCGAGCGCAAGCTCTACGCCACGCTGCCCAAGGGCGCGACGGAATGGGTGCCCAACAGCAGCGACTACGGCGAGACCTGGCACCGCATGGAGACTGGCGTGCGCAATGCCTACGCCGCCACGCTGGCGATCGATTTCTTCTGCGAGGGCCGTACCGTGGCCGGCACCGCCGACGCCATGGTGCGCGACCTGCAATCGCGCGCGCCGCGCAAGCGCTGAAGCGCACAGCGTCGGCATGAAAAAACGGCGGGACTGCCTGGCAGCCCCGCCGTTTTCATTTCCGCCTGGCCTTTGCGCCGGGATGCCGGATCAGACCAGCACCAGGTTGTCGCGATGGATCAGTTCGGGCTCGTTCAGGTGTCCCAGCACGGACTCGATCTCGGACGAGGGCTTGCGCGCAATCAGCCGCGCCTCGGCACTGGAATAGTTGGTGATGCCGCGCGCCACCTCCTTGCCCTGGGTGTCGACGCAGGCGATTACCTCGCCACGGGCGAACTCGCCCTGCACTTCCGTCACGCCGATCGGCAGCAGCGACTTGCCGCCGCTGGTGAGCTTCTCGACCGCGCCGTTGTCGATCACGACCCGGCCGCGCAGTTGCAGGTGATCGGCCATCCATTGCTTGCGCGCCGTGAGCCGCCCGGTCGGCGCCAGCAGCTGTGTGCCGATGGCCTCGCCCGCGGCCAGTCGCTCCAGCACGTTGGCCTCGCGCCCGGAGGCGATGGTGGTGTGGGCACCGGACTTGGCCGCGCGCTTGGCCGCCAGGATCTTGGTCAGCATGCCGCCGCGCCCGATCGACGTGCCGGCGCCGCCGGCCATGGCTTCCAGCTCGGGGGTGCCGGCCAGGGCCTCGTCCACGAACTGCGCGGCCGGGTCCTTGCGCGGATCGGCGGTATACAGGCCGCGCTGGTCGGTCAGGATCACCAGCGCGTCCCCTTCGATCAGGTTGGTCACCAGCGCGCCCAGCGTGTCGTTGTCGCCGAACTTGATTTCGTCGGTGACCACGGTGTCGTTCTCGTTGATGATCGGCACCACACCCAGGGACAACAGCGTGAGCAGGGTCGAGCGGGCGTTGAGGTAGCGTTCGCGGTCGGCCAGGTCGGCGTGGGTCAGCAGCACCTGCGCGGTGCGGATGCCGTAGCGGCCGAACTGGCTTTCATAGACCTGCGCCAGGCCCATCTGGCCGACGGCGGCGGCGGCCTGCAGCTCATGGATTTCCTTCGGGCGGCGCACCCAGCCCAGGCGCTGCATGCCTTCGGCGATGGCGCCGGAGCTGACCAGCACCACTTCCTTGCCGGCTACGCGCAGCTTGGCGATCTGGGCCGCCCAGCGGGCGATGGCGTCGTGATCCAGCCCCTTGCCGTCGTTGGTGACCAGGCTGGAGCCGACTTTAACGACGATGCGCTTTGCCTGCGCGATGACCGATTGCATGAAGGGAATCCTGTCTCCCGGGCAGCCGGCGGCGGGCGCCGCGCCCGAATTGTCCGTGGGTATTCTTCTGTGGTGGGGCGCCAGCGGCGGCCCCGGCTTATGCCTCGCCCTGCCCCTGGTCGACGTTGTGCAGCCGCTCGTCCAGGCGGATGTCCGGCTCGGCTAGCGCCGCGGCCTCTGCGGCCTTGATCGCCAGCAGGTGATCCTTGATCGCGTAGATCAGCTCGCGGCAGCCTTCGCCGGTCAGCGCCGAAATCTGGAACACCGGCCCCTTCCACTTGTAACGCTTGATGAAATCCTTCACGCGGGCGGCGCGCTCTTCCCCGGGAACCACGTCGAGCTTGTTCAGCACCAGCCAGCGCGGCTTGTCGTACAGGGTTTCGTCGTACTTCTTCAGCTCGTTGACGATGGCCTTGGCCTCAGCCACCGGGTCGACTGCCTCGTCGAACGGCGCCAGGTCGACGATATGCAGCAGCAGGCCGGTGCGCTGCAGGTGGCGCAGGAACTGATGGCCCAGGCCCGCGCCTTCGGCGGCGCCTTCGATCAGGCCGGGAATGTCGGCGACCACGAACGATTGCTCATGGTCCACGCGCACCACGCCCAGGTTCGGGTGCAGCGTGGTGAACGGATAGTCCGCCACCTTCGGACGCGCGTTGGAGATATGCGAGATAAAGGTCGACTTGCCGGCGTTGGGCATGCCCAGCAGGCCGACGTCGGCCAGCACCTTGAGCTCAAGCTTGAGCATGCGTCGCTCGCCCGGCTTGCCGTCCACCTGCTGGCGCGGCGCGCGGTTGGTACTGGACTTGAAATGCAGGTTGCCCCAGCCGCCCATGCCGCCTTCGGCCAGGCACACGCGCTGGCCGTGCTCGGTCAGGTCGGCGATGACTTCGCCGGTGTCCATGTCGGTGATCAGCGTGCCCACCGGCATGCGCAGCGAGATGTCCTCGCCGGCGGCGCCGTAGCAGTCGGAGCCGCGGCCATTCTCGCCGTTGCGGGCCACGTGCTTCCTGGCGTAGCGGAAGTCGATCAGGGTATTGATGTTGCGGTCCGCCACGGCGAACACGCTGCCGCCGCGGCCGCCATCGCCACCATCCGGGCCGCCGAAGGGCACAAACTTCTCGCGCCGGAACGAGGCGCTGCCATTGCCGCCGTTGCCGGCGATGGCTTCGATTCGGGCTTCGTCTATGAACTTCATGATGATGGGTTTCCGTGATGGATCGGCGGATCAGCGGCTGGAAGCCTCCAACCGGGCTGGCGAACTGACATTGTCGCCAGAAAAGAAAAGGCCCCGCAAGCGTTGCGGGGCCTTCATCCTGCAAAGGCTGTTATCAGGCCGCCGGAACGACGCTGACTTGCTGCTTCTTGGCAGGGCCCTTGACGGCGAACTGCACGTGGCCGTCCACCAGGGCAAACAGCGTGTGGTCCTTGCCCACGCCGACGTTGTCGCCGGCATGCACGCGGGTACCGCGCTGGCGGATGATGATGCCGCCGGCGTTGATGGCCTGGCCACCAAACACCTTCACGCCCAGACGCTTCGATTCGGAATCACGGCCGTTCCGCGTGGAACCGCCGCCTTTTTTCTGTGCCATGTCTTACTCCTGTCGCTTTACCTGGTTACGCTCGATCGATCAGGCAACGATCGCTTCGATGCGCAGTTCGGTGTAATTCTGACGATGGCCTTGACGCTTCTGGTAGTGCTTGCGACGGCGCATCTTGAAGATCTTCACTTTGTCGTGACGACCTTGGGAGATAACGGTAGCCTTGACGGAAGCCCCGCTAACCAGCGGCGTACCAAACTTGATTTGGTCGCCGGCGCCCACTGCGAGCACCTGGTCGAGCGTGATTTCTGCGCCAATGTCTGCCGGTATCTGTTCTACTTTCAGTTTTTCGCCAGCAGCAACCTTGTATTGCTTGCCGCCGGTTTTTACGACCGCGTACATTGTCGAACCTCTCGGATGTGAATAAAACGCCGTATGCCGGCACTGGCGCATCCTGCGCGGCCGGTCAATTGCACGGCCTGGCGTCTGGATGGGCTCACCGCGGCCCGGTTATCTCCCGCCGGCCAGAACCCGCAAAGCGAGCGCAGCTACCGGAGGAAACCGGGAATTGTAAACGAGATCAGGGAAAAGCGCAAAGAAAACAGGCACATAGCCTGCGTGCGGCGGCATCGCCACAAAGGAACCGCTCCCTGGCTCAGGTCAGGTCGGCGAGCAGGAATCCCGCCAGCGCCGCAAACGCCACCCAAAGGGCAGTGCGGCGCAGGTGGCGGCGAGGAACAGACTTGTTCATGGCTGCATTATAGATGCGCGCCTTGCGAACACCCTGAGCGCATACCCTGAGCACGAATCTTTAGAAGAGCCCCATAAGTAGAACGCCACGCGCATCGCATATAATCGTCCGGTTTTGCGTAACGGTGATCATCTTGTCCCAGCCTTCCGCCACTGCCTTGCTTGCCCCGGTCGCTGCAGACATGCGCGCGGTCGATGCTGTTATCCGCCAGCGGCTGTCTTCTGAAGTCCCCCTGATCGAGCAGATCGGCGAATACATCATCGGTGCCGGCGGCAAGCGCCTGCGCCCGGTGATCCTGCTGCTGACGGCGCGCGCGATGGGTTACGACGGCAATCGCCACCATGAGCTGGCCGCCGTCGTGGAGTTCATCCACACCGCCACCCTGCTGCACGACGACGTGGTCGACGAGTCCGAGCTGCGGCGCGGGCGTGATACCGCCAATGCCGTGTTCGGCAACGCCGCCAGCGTGCTGGTGGGCGACTTCCTCTATTCGCGCGCGTTCCAGATGATGGTCGATGCCGGCAGCATGCGCATCATGGAGATCCTGTCCAACGCGACCAACGTGATCGCCGAGGGCGAGGTCCTGCAGCTGCTGAACATGCACGACCCCGACGTCACCGTCGAGCGCTACCTGCAGGTGATCCGCTACAAGACCGCCAAGCTGTTCGAGGCCGCCGCGCAACTCGGCGCCGTGCTGGCCGGCGCCGACGCCCAGATGGAAGAAGCCGCGGCAGAGTATGGCCGCCGCATCGGCACCGCCTTCCAGCTGATCGACGACATGCTGGACTACACCGCCAGCGCCGAGCAGATGGGCAAGAACGCCGGCGACGACCTGCGCGAAGGCAAGCCCACCCTGCCCCTGCTGCACCTGCTGGAACACGGCACGCCCGAGCAGCGCCAACTGGCGCGCGACGCCATCGTGCAAGGCGGCACCGAGCATTTCGACGCCGTGTTCGCCGCGATCCACGCCAGCGGCGCGCTGGACGTCACCTTCGAAGCGGCACGGCGCGAGGCCGAAGCCGCCGAACAGGCAGCACGGCAGTTCCCGCCGTCGGAACTGAAGGAAACCCTGATCCAGCTCTGCGCGTTCTCATTGCAACGGCAGTCCTGACGCAACCGCGGGGAAGGCAGCGGAAGCGGGCTGAACGGCGATTTTCCTCGCCCTCTTCCATTCCCTAAAAAACGCTGCTAAACTTACATTCTTTGCTGCAGACGGTCAGACGTTTGCCAGCAAACCAAATCGGGGTGTAGCTTAGCCTGGTAGAGCGCTACGTTCGGGACGTAGAGGCCGGAGGTTCGAATCCTCTCACCCCGACCAGATTTAAAAGGCCGAACCAACGTCAGTTGGTTCGGCCTTTTGTCTTTCTGCCCCCTCCCGCCCTCCGGCAACTCATCCCTTGATCGCCTTGCGCTGACGCTTGAATGCCTTCAGGTCGGCCGCGGAGAACAGCTGGCTACGCCCACTTCCGCATGAGGCGCCAGCTTGCCGTCGCGCACCCTCCGCCGGAAGGTGGCAATTGAAACTTCGAGGTATTCAGCCGCCTCCGCGGCGGTGAAGTCTGCTTCAGCGAGGTGGCCAAAGACTTCCTCGTGCGAGAAGTTCTCGTCCTTGAAAGCCTGCTCGCCCGCCAGCGTGAAGAACTTGACGCGCTCCTGCGCGGGCATCTTGCTGACGGCCTTCATCAGGTCTTCTGCGGTCATGATGGTCATCTTTCTCTCCCTCTCTCAAAAGGACACCACCCCGCGCGCAAGGCAGCTGCCTGAAACGCCCCTTCTTCCCCGCGCAAGTAGGGTTGCGCCCGTGTCGCGCAAACGCCAACACCACGCCCGCATCGGCTTTACAAAAAGTGACCCCGGCGGCAAACTGCCCCGATCCGGGGACGTGGGTCCGTCCGCCCCCGCCAGCGTGGCATCCGCCACCGCCTAACCGCACCGCACAGCGCACCTGCCATGACACTCGGTCTTGCCCTGGCCCAGAGCCGGCGTATCGCGCCCGCCCTGCTTGCTCAGCTGGAGCAGGCCGCGCGTGAAAAGCAGTCGCAGCTGATCGACGAGATCGTCGGCAGCGGCACCATGAACGCGCACGACCTGGCGCTGTTTGCCGCGGACAAGTACCAGCTGCCGCTGCTGGACCTGGCCCAGTACAACCTGACCAAGGTGCCGCCGGCGCTGGCCGGCAACCGTGAATTCCACGCGCACCGGTTGCTGCCGCTGGGCCGGCGCGAGAACCGGCTGGTGCTGGCGATGTCCGACCCGTCCAACCAGGCCGGGCTGGATGCGATCAAGGAAAAGTACAAGCTGCCGGTCGAAGCGGTGGTGGTCGAGCACGACAAGCTGATGAAGCACGTGCGCTCCGCCGGCGAGGCCCTGGGCACGCTCAGGAACATCTCGCCGGTGCAGGCCGAGCGCAAGATGATCGAATACGATCCGGTGGCCGCGGCCGGCAACCAGCGCAACCGCACCACCGCCGACAATATCGACGACGCCCCGGTGGTGCGCTTCCTGCAGAAGCTGCTGACCGAGGCCTTCCACCGCGGCGCGTCCGACCTGCACTTCGAGCCGTTCGAGACCTTCTACCGCGTCCGCTTCCGCGTGGACGGGGTGCTGCAGGAAGTTGCACGCCCGCCGCTGGATATCCGCGACAAGATCGCCACCCGCATCAAGGTGCTGTCGCGCTTGGACATTTCTGAAAAGCGCGTGCCGCAGGACGGCCGCATGAAGCTGCTGATTGCCCTGCCCAAGGACAAGGACGCCAAGGAGACGGTCGAGCGGGCAGTGGATTTCCGCGTGTCGACGCTGCCGACGCTGTTCGGCGAGAAGATCGTGATGCGGATCCTGGAATCTTCGTCCGACAAGCTCGACATCGACCAGCTCGGCTATGAGCCCGAGCAGAAGGCGCTGCTGCTAGACGTGATCAAACGCCCCTACGGCATGGTGCTGGTGACCGGCCCCACCGGCAGCGGCAAGACGGTGTCGCTGTACACCTTCCTGAACCTGCTGAACCAGGGCGACATCAATATCTCCACCGCGGAAGACCCGGCCGAAATCCAGCTGCCCGGCATCAACCAGGTCAACGTCAACGACAAGGCGGGCCTGACCTTTGCCGCGGCCCTGCGTTCGTTCCTGCGGCAGGACCCGGACATCATCATGGTCGGCGAAATCCGCGACCTGGAAACCGCCGACATCTCGATCAAGGCCGCGCAGACCGGTCACCTGGTGTTGTCGACGCTGCACACCAACGATGCGCCGACCACGCTGACGCGGTTGATGAACATGGGCGTGGCGGCCTTCAATATTGCGTCGAGCGTGCTGATGATCACCGCGCAGCGGCTGGCGCGGCGGCTGTGTACCTGCAAGCGCGAGGGCGAGGGCGAGATCCCGCGCGAGGCGCTGCTGGAGGCGGGCTTCCGCGAACAAGACCTGGACGGCAGCTGGCAGCCCTACCACCCGGTCGGCTGCGAGCGCTGCAACGGCACCGGCTACAAGGGCCGCTGCGGCATCTACCAGGTCATGCCGATCACCGAGGCCATGCAGGAGATCATCCTGACGCACGGCACGGCACTGCAGATCGCCGAGCAGGCGCGCAAGGACGGCGTGCTATCGTTGCGCGAAGCGGGGCTGCTGAAGGTGAAGCAGGGCGTCACGTCACTCGAAGAAGTGCTGGCGACAACGAATACTTAGGGAAGCAGGACAGGCGGGGCAAGACACAACGTAAATACAAGACGCAGAACAAGCGTCATTTACATCGGGGGTCAATATCATGGCGACGCGTGCACCAGCGGCGGGCGCCCGGACGGCGGCACCGTCACGGGCAAAATCAGGGAAGGGGCGCAAGGCACCCACCCAGTACATCTTTGAGTGGGAAGGCAAGGACCGCAAGGGCAAGACCTTCACCGGCGAACTGCGCGCCGAGAACCAGGCGGAGGTCACCGCCACGCTGCGCAAGCAGGGCCTGACCATCGTCAAGTTGAAGAAGCGCAAGGCCGCGCGCGGGCGCAAGATCACCGAGAAGGACATCGCCTACTTCACCCGGCAGCTGTCGACCATGCTCAAGGCCGGCATTCCGCTGCTGCAGTCGATCGACATCATCGCGCGTGGCCACGTGAACCCCAACTTCACCCAGCTGCTGTCCGACATCCGCTTCGACATCGAGGCCGGCAGCAGCATGGCCGCGGCATTCCGGCGCCATCCGAAGTACTTCGATACGCTGTACTGCAACCTGATCGATGCCGGCGAACAGGGCGGTATCCTGGACTCGCTGCTGGAGCGCCTGTCGCTCTACATGGAAAAGACCATCGCGCTGAAAGGCCAGATCAAGTCGGCGATGATCTATCCGATCGCGGTGCTGACGGTGGCCTTTGCCGTGACCGTGATCCTGATGCTGTTCGTGATCCCGGCGTTCAAGGGCGTGTTCTCCAGCTTCGGCGCCAACCTGCCGGCGCCGACGCTGCTGGTGATCGCCATCTCGGACTTCTTTGTCCAGTACTGGTACCTGGTGATCGGGGTGCCGGTGGCCGCCATCTCCTTCTACCTGCGCTCGCTGAAGAAATCGGAGAAGGTGCAGCGCGTCACCGACCGCGCGCTGCTGAAGCTGCCGATTTTCGGCAGCCTGTTCCGCAAGGCCGTGATCGCGCGCTGGACCCGCACGCTGGCCACCATGTTCGCCGCCGGCACGCCGCTGGTGGAGTCGATGGAGTCCGTGGCCGGCGCGGCCGGCAACTGGGTCTACTACGACGCCACGCGCGAGATCGAGCAATCGGTGCGCATCGGCACCAGCCTGACCAACGCGATGCAGGCCACCCATGTGTTCGACAACATGGTGCTGCAGATGACGCAGATCGGTGAGGAGTCCGGCGCGCTGGACAACATGCTGCTGAAGGTGGCGGAGTTCTACGAGCGCGAGGTCGACGATGCCGTGGCCGCGATCTCCAGCCTGATCGAGCCGCTGATCATCGTGGTGCTAGGTGTGCTGATCGGCGGCATGGTGGTGGCGATGTACCTGCCGATCTTCAAGCTGGGACAGGTGGTGTAAGCGATGTTGTCTGCGTGGTCTGCTTCTCCGTATCCGACCGGTGGCGCGCCGCTGGTGGAGGCACTGGCGGCGCTGCCGCCCGCCTTTCTGGTGGCTGCCGCGGCGCTGCTCGGGCTGGTGGTCGGCAGCTTCCTCAACGTGGTCATCCACCGGATGCCGCGCATGATGGAGCGCGACGAGGCCAACTATATCGCCGAGCTGCGCGGCGACCCGCTGCCCCACCCCGGCCGCTACAACCTGATGGTGCCGCGCTCGGCCTGCCCGCATTGCGGCCACGCGATTGCACCCTGGGAGAACGTGCCGGTGCTGAGCTACCTGTTCCTGCGCGGGCGCTGCTCGGCATGCAAGGCGCCGATCAGTGTGCGCTATCCGCTGGTCGAGCTGGCCTGTGGCGTGCTGAGCGCGCTGGTGGCGTGGCGCTTCGGCCCCGGCGGACAGGCCCTGGCCGCGCTGGTGCTGGTGTGGGCGCTGCTGGCGCTGACCATGATCGATGCCGATACGCAACTGTTGCCGGACCAGATCACCCTGCCGCTGCTGTGGCTGGGCCTGCTGCTGAACCTGGGCGGCGTCTTCGTGGCGCTGCCCGACGCCGTGATCGGCGCGGCTGCCGGCTACCTGGTGCTGTGGACGGCCTACTGGCTGTTCCGGCTCGTGCGCGGCAAGGAAGGCATGGGCTTTGGCGACTTCAAGCTGATGGCGGCGCTGGGCGCCTGGTTCGGCTGGCAGGCGCTGCCGGCGCTGGTGCTGCTGTCGTCGGTGGTCGGCGTGCTGTTCGGGCTGGCCAATATTGTGCTGCGCCGCCAGGAACGCGACACGCCCTTCCCGTTCGGACCCTTCATCGCGCTGGCCGGGGTGGTGGTGCTGCTGTTCGGCCCCGGCGTGCTGCCGCTGTTTGCATGGCCCTGACGGTGTCCGACGATATCCGCTGAAGCTGGTATCGTTGCGGCAACATCGTCAACAGAGCCTCACATGCTGGAAATCGGACTGACCGGCGGCATCGGCAGCGGCAAGACCCGCGTGGCCGACATGTTTGCCGCGCGCGGTGCCGCGATCATCGACACCGACCTGCTCGCGCACGAGATCACCGCCCCGGGCGGGCGCGCCATCCCGGCGCTGGTCGAGGCCTTCGGCCCGGCCTGCCTGCGCCCCGACGGCGCCATGGACCGCGACGCGATGCGCGCACTGGTGTTTGCCGACCCCGCAGCCAAGGCACGGCTTGAAGCCATCACCCACCCGCTGATCCGTGCGCTGACGACCGAGCGCGCCCACGCGATCCGCGATGCCGGCGAGCATCCCTACCTGATCTACGTGGTGCCGCTGCTGGTGGAATCGGGCTCATGGCGCGAGCGCGTGGGCCGCGTGCTGGTGGTGGACTGCACCGAGGCCACCCAGGTGGCGCGCGTGATGGCGCGCAACGGCTTCAGCCGCGAGCAGGTGCAGGCCATCATGGCCAGACAGGCCACCCGCGCCGCGCGCCTGGCATGTGCCGACGACGTCATCGACAACGACGGCCCGGTGGAGGCGCTGGTGGACCAGGTCGACCGGCTCGACCGCTACTATCGTGAACTGTCGGCGGCGGCCAGGGTCCATCCATAACGCGCAACCCGGCGCGCCAGCGCATGGCATCATGCACGCGACATTGTCCTCGGCCCTTGTCTCGCATAGAATGCGCTGGAATATGCGGGGAAATCACCGCATACTGCCGGTAACCGCCTGCCATATATCGCCCCTTCCGGCATTTCCCGGGCCTCATTCTGCACCGGGCCGCTCCTGAAAGCGCCCGACGCCCTGCACGGACATTGCACTTGATTCTGTACGAATACCCTTTCAACGAACGCATCAGGACACTCCTGCGCCTGGAGGACCTGTTCGATCGGCTGGAATACTTTCTCGGCCAGGATCATGCCCACCAGCATCATGTCGCGCTGACCACGCTGTTCGAGATCATCGACGTGGCCGGCCGCGCCGACCTCAAGACCGACCTGATCAAGGAACTGGAACGCCAGCGCCAGGCACTGGCGCCGCTGCGCGCCAGCCCGCAGATCGACCAGGAGGCACTGGACGCCATCATCGGCGAGATCGAGCAAGGCATCGCCATGCTCAACCAGACCGTGGGCAAGGCCGGCCAGCTGCTGGCCGACAACGAGTGGCTGACCAGCATCCGCAGCCGCGCGATCATCCCCGGCGGCACCTGCGAGTTCGACCTGCCGGCCTACTATGCTTGGCAGCACCGCCCCGCCGAAGACCGCCGCGCCGATATCCTGAAGTGGGTACGTCCGCTGCTGTCGCTGCGCATGGGCACCACCATCGTGCTGCGCCTGCTGCGCGAAGCCGGCCAGAGCGGCAAGGTGATCGCCACCGGCGGCAGCTACCAGCAGATGCTGTCCGGACGCAGCTACCAGCTGATGCAGGTCTACCTGGATGACTCGCTGCTGGCCTTCATCCCCGAGATGAGCGCCAACAAGTACATGCTGTGGGTGCGCTTTACGCAGCAGGACGGCGACCTGCGTCCGCGCTCGGTCGATGCGGATATCCCGTTCCTGCTGAAACTCTGCAATTTCTGAAGCCTGCGCTGAACGCTATGCCTGCTGTCGTCAAATGCCCCACCTGCGGCACCGAGGTGGCCTGGGTGCCCGACAACAAATTCCGCCCCTTCTGTTCCGAGCGCTGCAAGCAGATCGATCTCGGCGCCTGGGCGTCCGAGAAATACGTGATCGGCGGCAAGCCGGGCGAAACCTCCGCCGACCAGCCTGAAGACGAGGACGACTGAAGCGCCCTCGCCTTCAGCGCCCCCCTGGTTCAGTGCGCCGCCGCCAGCACGCGGCGGTAGAAGCCCACGCACACCAGTGCGAACACCGCCAGGCCCAGCCACTGCGCGGTCGCTTCAAACCCGGCCCCGACCAGCGCCAGCGGCGCATCCTTGCCCGACAGGCCGATCACCGCGGCCAGCATCACGCCGACCAGGCTTTCCCCCACGATCAGGCCCGAGGCCAGCAGCGTGCCGCGCCGCTCGGCATGTTCCAGCGCCAGCTTGACGTCGTCGCCGCGCGCGGTGGCGCGGCGGCGTTCGCTGCGCAGCAGGAGCCACGACAGCACCGCGCCCACCACCAGCGCCGAGCTGATGGTCGGCGGCAGGTAGATGCCGATGCCCACCGCCAGCACCGGCAGCCGCGCCGCGCCGCGGCGGCGGCGCAGCATCTCGTCGATGGCGATCAGCACCACGCCCAGCCCGATGCCGATCAGGATCATGGTCCAGTTGAGCTGGTGGGTGAAGATGCCGGTGGCGATCGCGGTCATCAGCGTCGCCTGCGGCGCGGCCAGCGCCTGGTTGGGGTCCATGCCCGCACGCGGCAGCGCGCCGGCGAAGCCATAGGCGCTGTAGAGCAGTTCCAGCACCGGCGGGATCACCGCGGCGCCGACCACGCAGCCGATCAGCAGCGCCACCTGCTGACGCCACGGCGTGGCGCCGACCAGCCAGCCGGTCTTCAGGTCCTGCAGGTTGTCATTGGCGATGGATGCGACCGCCACCACCGCCGAGGTGGTAAAGATCGCCAGCGCAATCGAGAACTTGCTGCCCTCGGGCGTGGCCAGCAGCCCGTCGGCCTTGCCCGCCACCAGGATCAGCAGCGACACCAGGATCACCGCGATGATGCCGATGCCCGAGATCGGGCTGGCCGACGAGCCCACCAGCCCCGCCATATAGCCGCACGCCGCCGCCACCAGGAAGCCGAAGATAAAGGCGAATACCACCGCGTAGATCACCAGGCGCCAGCGTGCGCCGCCATCGAGCGGCGCCGGCGCGAGGAACCAGGCGAATACCGTCACCAGCACCGCCAGCAGCCCCAGCATCACCAGCCCGATCCATTTGGCCGGCATATCCTGCTGCGTGCGCGGCATCTTGCCCTGCCCCGCCGGCCCGCCCTGCAGCGCGCCGAACGAGGCGCGGATACCGTACAGCATCGGCCCGGCCAGCGACAGCAGCGTCCAGATCGCGGCGATGCCGATGGTGCCGGCGCCGATAAAGCGCGCCTGCTGGCTCCACACCATGGTGCCGAAGGCCGACAGCGTGGCGCCGTCCGGGCGCGGCGTGATGGCCGTCAGCCACGGCACCGCGACGCCCCAGGTCAGCACCAGCCCGAGCAGCATGGCCAGCCCGCCGACGATGCCGACCAGGTAGCCCGCGCCCACCAGCGCCAGCGAGAAGCCCATCGACAGCCTCACCACCGAGGCCCCGGCCGACAGCCAGAAGTTGGCGCCCTCGGCCAGCAGGCGCAGCCCGCCGGCGGCAAAGCTGAACAGCCCCGCCACCAGGCCGCCGGCCATCAGGTCGGCCAGGCCGGTCGCCTGGGGCTTCTGGCCCGGCGCGGCCTGGTCCGGCGCGGCGCTGCCCACGCGCAGGATTTCCGCCGCGGCCACGCCCTCCGGATAGGGCAGCTCGCTCTGCACCACCATCGCGTGGCGCAGCGGGATGCTGAACACCACGCCCAGCATGCCGCCGGCCGCGCAGATCGCCAGCGTCTGCCAGAACGGGAAGCCCTGCCAGTGGCCCAGCATCACCAGGCCCGGCAGGATAAAGATGATCGACGACAGGGTGCCCGCGGCCGAGGCCTGCGTCTGCACCATGTTGTTTTCCAGGATGTTGGCGCCGGGGAAGAGCCGCAGCACGGCCATCGAGATCACGGCCGCCGGGATCGCCGACGAGAAGGTCAGGCCGACCTTCAGGCCCAGGTAGATGTTGGAGGCGGTGAACACGACCGTGATCAGCGCACCGAGGATGATGCCGCGCAGGGTCAGTTCGGGCAGGGAAACGTCGTCGGCGATACGATCGACACGTAGCATGCAGGTTCTTTTCCTGTGGATCAGGGCCTGGTCAGGCCCTGGCGGCGCGCAAGCGGGCGCCGCGGCCGCTTGCCCGACAGCGGGAATGGCAGGGTCAGCCGTTGCCCGATTCCTCGGCCAGCCACTCCACCACGGGAATGGTGGCCGGCAGCAGCGGCCCCACCGTCACCGGCGTGCGCTGCCACGAGAAGGCCTGGCCTTCGCGGCCGACGGGGTCGCCCCGCCAGTCGGTGACCTTGCAGAAATACAGCCGCACATAGGCGTGCGGGTAGTCATGTTCCAGGATGTGCCAACGCTCACATTGCGTGACATCAAGACCCAGCTCTTCATGCAGCTCGCGGGCGAGTGCCGCCTCTACCGACTCGCCCGGCTCCAGCTTGCCGCCTGGGAATTCCCAGTAGCCCTCGTAGGGCTTGCCGGCCGGGCGCTGCGCCAGCAGGAAGCGTCCGTCGGGCTGCACCAGCACGCCGACCGCCACCTCGGTCACCTTGCGCGGCGGGTTGCCACCGGTCTGCGCGGGGTTCTGCGTGGCCGCGCTCATGCCTTGGCGTCTCCGGCGACATCGGCAATATAGGGCTTGCCATGCTTGCCGCCCCAGTCGCGCGCAAACTGCCAGGCCACGCGGCCCGAGCGCGAGCCGCGCTCCAGTGCCCACACCAGCGCGTCGCCGCGCGCCGCGGCGATGTCCTCGTCGGTGCAGCCGAAGTGCCTGAGCCAGTGGCCGACAATGGCCAGGTACTCATCCTGCTTGGGCGGGTAGAACGACAGCCACAGCCCGAAGCGCTCGGACAGCGAGATCTTCTCTTCCACCACTTCGCCGGGATGGATCTCGCCATCGTCGGTGTGGCGGTAGGTCTCGTTGTCCTTCATGTACTCCGGCAGCAGGTGCCGGCGGTTGGAGGTGGCGTAGATCAGCACGTTGTCCGACTGCGCCGCCACCGAGCCGTCCAGCGCCGACTTGAGCGACTTGTAGCCCGACTCGCCCTCTTCGAACGACAGGTCGTCGCAGAAGATCACGAAGCGCTCGGGGCGCTGCGCAACCAGCTCGACGATATCGCCGAGGTCGCCCAGGTCATCCTTGTCCACCTCAACCAGCCGCAGCCCGTCCTTGACGAAGGCATTGAGGCAGGCCTTGATCAGCGATGACTTGCCGGTGCCGCGCGCGCCGGTCAGCAGCACGTTGTTGGCCGGCAGCTTGCCCACGAACTGGCGCGTATTGCCGACGATGGCATCCTTCTGGCGCTCGATATTCTTCAGGTCGTCCAGGTGGATCGGCGGCAGCTGG
The DNA here is from genome assembly GCF_058795055.1 of Cupriavidus sp. GW823-FHT06D04. Lineage (NCBI taxonomy): Bacteria > Pseudomonadati > Pseudomonadota > Betaproteobacteria > Burkholderiales > Burkholderiaceae > Cupriavidus > Cupriavidus sp. GW823-FHT06D04. Next base: position 729,543 of record NZ_JBXAHL010000001.1, read on the forward strand.
CGCACCGGCTGCAGGTAGCCGATATTGCCGAACAGGCTCTGCCGCTTGCGCCAGCGGAACGCCACGGCCTCCTGCCAGTCGGCGTCGCTCAGTTGCGGCGGCAGCCATTGTTCGAGTCGTGCGAGGAAGTTGTCGAGGCGGGCGGCGAGGTCAGACATGGCAGGGGCGATGACAGTAGAGGGTTGGCTTATGCCAATTGTTTTGGCTCCCTCTCCCCTCAGCGGGAGAGGGTTGGGGAGAGGGGTGGTTTGGCTAGGCACCACGCATCTTGATACGCCGCCCCTCTCCCCCGGCCCCTCTCCCGCAAGCGGGAGAGGGGAGCAAACCAGCGATGCTTAGGAACGGTAGTCGGCGTTGATCGACACGTAGTCGTGCGACAGGTCGCAGGTCCAGACCGTCGCTTCGGCCTTGCCGCGGCCGAGCGCGATGCGCACGGTGATCTCGGCCTGCTTCATCACGCGCTGGCCGTCTTCCTCGCGGTAGTCGGGGTTGCGGCCGCCGTCGCGGGCCACCCAGACATCGTCCAGCCACAGGTTGACGCGGTCGACGTCGAGGTCGTTCACGCCGGCGTAGCCGACCGCGGCCAGGATGCGGCCCAGGTTGGGGTCCGACGCATAGAACGCGGTCTTGACCAGCGGCGAGTGCGCCACCGCATAGGCGATCTGGCGGCACTCGGCCACGTCCTTGCCGCCTTCGACGCGGATGGTCATCAGCTTGGTGGCGCCCTCGCCGTCGCGCACGATCATTTGCGCCAGCTCCTGCGCCAGCGCGGTCACTGCGTCGCGCAGCGCCTCGAAGGCCGGGCCTTCGGTGCGGTCGACCACGGCGCCGGACTTGCCCGTCGCGATCAGCACGAACGAGTCGTTGGTCGAGGTATCGCCGTCAATGGTGATGCTGTTGAACGAATGGTCGGCGGCGTAGGAGACCAGCGCCTGCAGCACCGGCTGGGCCACGGCGGCGTCCATGGCGATAAAGCCGAGCATGGTCGCCATGTTCGGGCGGATCATGCCGGCGCCCTTGCTGATGCCCGACAGCGTCACGGTCTTGCCGTCGATCTGCACCGTGCGCGACGCGGCCTTGGGCTGCGTGTCGGTGGTCATGATGGCTTCGGCGGCGGCCAGCCAGTTGTCCGGCTTCGCGTTGGCGATGGCGGCGGGCAGGCCGGCCACCAGGCGGTCAACCGGCAGCGGTTCCAGGATCACGCCGGTCGAGAACGGCAGAACCTGCTCGGTGGCGATGCCCAGTTGCGCGGCCAGCGCGTCGCAGCTGGCGCGGGCATTGGCCAGGCCCGGCTCGCCGGTGCCGGCATTGGCATTGCCGGTGTTGACCACCAGCGCGCGGATGCCCTTGCCAGCGGCAAGGTGCTCGCGGCAGACCTGCACCGGCGCGGCGCAGAAGCGGTTGCTGGTGAAGACGCCGGCCACGGTGCTGCCTTCGGCCACGCGCACCACCAGCACGTCCTTGCGGTTGGCCTTGCGGATGCCCGCCTCGGCCCAGCCCAGCTCCACGCCGGCGACGGATTTCAGGTTCTCTGCCTGGGGCAGCGGAAGATTGACGGGCATGTGGACTCCTCTTTCCTGCTTGCGTTATCTGCTTGCGGCTTCTGCTCGCAACTTGCTTGTCATCAGACGAACATGCCCGCTAAGGGCGGGCATGTCGTTTCCATTCGCGTCACGCCGTGCGACGGGCGCGACCTCATACCGGTGCGCGACTCAGCTGAGCCTGCCGTGGCACTGCTTGAACTTCTTGCCCGAGCCGCACGGGCACGGGTCGTTGCGGCCGACCTTGGGCATGCCCGCCAGCGCCAGCTCGGCGGCGGCCATGGCCGCACCGGTGCGCGGCGACGGCGCTTCCTCGACCGGCTCTCGCCCTTCGGCGAACTCGTCGTGCTTGTACTGCACGTTCTCCAGGTGCGACAGGCCTTCCTCGATCTCTTCCGAAGCCTGCTCCAGTTCTTCCGGCGACTGGATCTGCACGTTGAAGGTCACGCGCGTGACTTCGCTCTTGATCAGGTCCAGCAAACGCGCGAACAGCTCGAACGACTCGCGCTTGTATTCCTGCTTGGGATCCTTCTGCGCATAGCCGCGCAGGTGGATGCCCTGGCGCAGGTGGTCCAGCGCGGCCAGGTGCTCGCGCCAGTGCGTGTCGATGCTCTGCAGCATGACCGAGCGCTCGAAGCCGGCGAACGACTCGCGGCCGACCATCGCGACCTTGCTGCCGTAGCGCTCCGCGGCCGCCTTCATGATCAGGTTGAGCAGCTCTTCGTCCTCGATGCTCTGCGCGCCCTCGATGGTCTGCGCCAGCGGCACTTCCAGGCCCCAGTCCTCGCGCAGGCGCGTTTCCAGGCCGGCGATGTTCCACTGCTCTTCCATGGTGTCGGCCGGCACGTGGTCGCGGAACAGCTCAACCAGCACGCTCTCGCGCAGGTTGGTCACCATGTCGCCGACATCCTGGGCTTCCAGCACGTCGTTGCGCAGCTTGTAGATTTCCTTGCGCTGGTCGTTGGCAACGTCGTCGTACTGCAGCAGCTGCTTGCGGATGTCGAAGTTGCGGCCTTCGACTTTGCGCTGCGCCGACTCGATCGAGCGCGTGACGATGCCGGCCTCGATCGGCTCGCCCTCGGGCATCTTCAGGCGTTCCATGATGGCGCGCACGCGGTCGCCGGCGAAGATGCGCAGCAGCTGGTCGTCCAGCGACAGGTAGAAGCGCGACGAACCCGGGTCGCCCTGGCGGCCGGCACGGCCGCGCAACTGGTTGTCGATACGGCGCGATTCATGGCGCTCGGTGCCGACGATATGCAGGCCGCCGGCGGTCTTGACCTGCTCGTGCAGCGAATGCCACTCATCCTCGAGCTGCTTGATGCGCGCGGCCTTCTCGGCGTCGGACAGGTTCGGATCCGCCTCGATAAAACCGGATTGCTTCTCCACATTGCCGCCCAGCACGATGTCGGTACCGCGACCGGCCATGTTGGTGGCAATGGTGATCATCTTGGGGCGGCCGGCCTGGGCCACGATCTCGGCTTCGCGTGCGTGCTGCTTGGCGTTGAGCACCTGGTGCGGCAGTTGTTCGCGATCGAGCAGGCCCGACAGGTATTCCGAGGTCTCGATCGAGGTGGTGCCCACCAGCACCGGCTGGCCACGCTCGTAGCAGTCGCGGATATCCCGCACCACGGCGTCGTAGCGCTCCTTGCCGGTCTTGTAGATCTGGTCCTGCTGGTCCTTGCGCTGGGCCGGGCGGTTGGTCGGGATCACCACCACTTCCAGGCCGTAGATCTCCTGGAACTCATACGCTTCCGTGTCAGCCGTGCCGGTCATGCCGGCCAGCTTGCTGTACATGCGGAAGTAGTTCTGGAAGGTGATCGTCGCCAGCGTCTGGTTCTCTTGCTGGACGGTGACACCTTCCTTGGCCTCCACGGCCTGGTGCAGGCCGTCGGACCAGCGGCGGCCGGTCATCAGGCGGCCGGTGAACTCGTCGACGATCACGACTTCGTCGTTCTGCACCACGTAGTGCTGGTCGCGATGGAACAGGCTGTGTGCGCGCAGGGCCGCGTACAGGTGGTGCATCAGCGTGATGTTCTGCGGCGCGTAGAGCGATTCGCCCTCGCCGATCAGGCCCTGCTGCGACAGGATCTCTTCGGCCTTCTCGTGGCCGGCTTCGGTCAGGTAGACCTGGTGGCCCTTCTCGTCGACGTAGTAGTCGCCCGGCTTCTCCACGCCGGTGCCATCGGCCTTCTCTTCACCGATCTGGCGCTCGAGCAGCTTGGGGATGCCGTTCATGCGCTGGTACAGGTCGGTCTGGTTCTCAGCCTGGCCGGAGATGATCAGCGGGGTGCGGGCCTCGTCGATCAGGATCGAGTCCACTTCATCGACGATGGCGTAGTTGAGCGGGCGCTGCACGCGCTGCGACGGGTCGTAGACCATGTTGTCGCGCAGGTAGTCGAAGCCGAACTCGTTGTTGGTGCCGTAGGTGATGTCCGAGTTGTACGCCGCCTGCTTGGCGTCGTGCGGCATCTGCGACAGGTTCACGCCCACCGACAGGCCCAGGAAGTTGTACAGCCGGCCCATCCACTCGGCATCGCGCTGCGCCAGGTAGTCGTTGACGGTCACCACGTGCACGCCCTTGCCGGTGATGGCATTCAGGTACACGGCCAGTGTCGCGGTCAGCGTCTTGCCTTCGCCGGTGCGCATTTCGGCGATCTTGTTGTCATTCAGCACCATGCCGCCGATCAGCTGCACGTCGAAGTGGCGCATCTTCATGACACGCTTGCTGGCCTCGCGGCAGACGGCGAAGGCCTCGGGCAGCAGCGCCTCGAGCGATTCGCCGCCGGCGTGGCGCTGCCGGAAGGTCTCCGTCATGCCGCGCAGCTCGTCGTCCGAGAGCTGCTCGAACTTCGGCTCCAGCGCATTGATCTGCGCCACCGTGCGGCGATATTGTTTGATCAGCCGCTCATTGCGGCTGCCGAAGACTTTCTTGAGAAGGCCGGTGATCATCGATTGCTTTCACCTGCGCGGAACCGGGTGCACCCCAGGGATGCGGGCTGCTCCGGCGGCCGGGCGAGGAATGGATAGATTGGCGCAAAACGCCGAGTTTATCATGTGCCGGGGTCACGGCCGGAACGCGCCTGGCCCCGTCCCGCAAGGGCAGGCAAGCCCGCCGAATGTTGACCATGCGTGTCGTGCGCATGATTGCCCGCGCGCCCCGTCAGCCACAGTTTGGGGCGGCCGCCGCAGCTTCAATCCGCGGTCGGGCAAGGCGGCCCCCGCGCCCCTTGCTAGAATGCATGCATGCGCCGCTTCACCCACCACGCCCTGCAGACCCCCGCCGCCAAGCCGCTCAACGACTGGCTGGCCAAGGCCGGCCCGGTTTCGACGCTGATGCAGACCGCGCGCCAGCTGTCGGTGCTGGAGGCCGAGGTGCTGGCGCTGCTGCCCGCCGGCATGCGCGACGGCCTGGCCGTGGCCGGCGTCAAGCGTGACGCCACCGACCCGAACGCCCAGGTGCTGCTGTTGCTGGCCGCGCACGGCGCCGCCGCTGCCCGCGTGCGCCAGGTGGTGCCGACGCTGCTGGCACGGCTGCACCAGCGCGGCTCGCACATCACCGCGATCCGGGTGCGGGTGCAGCCAGAGGTGTCGCGCCACGCGGACTGGGAAGTGGAGCCCGTGCAACGTCAGCGCACCGGCGGCCGCATGACGCCCACGGGACTCGCCAACCTCGACCAACTGGCGCGCAGCCTGCCGGATTCGCCGCTGCGCGACGCGCTCAATACGCTGCTCGCCCATCACCGCTAGCCCGGTGCCGATCACGAAAAAGCCGACCCTCGGGTCGGCTTTTTTTTGCGCCAGTTCGCCAGGATCAGGCAAACGCCGGCTGCGCCTGCGGCAGGAACGCGGCCGGGGCTTCCTCGACGCGGTCGAAGGTGACCAGCTCGTAGGCTTCCTGGTCGGCCAGCAGCGCGCGCAGCAGCTGGTTGTTCAGGCCGTGGCCCGACTTGTTTGCCACATAGGCGCCGATCAGCGGATGGCCCACCACATACAGGTCGCCGATCGCATCCAGGATCTTGTGGCGCACGAACTCGTCGCCGTAGCGCAGCTCTTCATTGTTGAGCATGCGGTGCTCGTCCAGCACGATCGCGTTGTCCAGGCTGCCGCCGCGCGCCAGGCCCATCTCGCGCAGGGCTTCCACCTCGTGCGCAAAGCCGAAGGTGCGGGCGCGGGCAATCTCGCGCACGTAGCTGGTGTCGGCAAAATCGATCGAGAAGGTCTGGCCGGTCTTGTCGACCGCCGGGTGGCGGAAGTCGATGGTGAACGACAGCTTGAAGCCGAAGAACGGCTCCAGCCGCGCCAGCTTGTCGCCCTCGCGCACTTCCACCGGTTTCTTGACGCGGATGAAGGTCTTCAGCGCGTTCTGCTCTTCAATGCCGGCCGACTGCAGCAGGAACACGAAGGACGCGGCGCTGCCGTCCATGATCGGGATTTCCTCGGCGTCGACATCGACATAGAGGTTGTCGATGCCCAGGCCGGCGCACGCCGACATCAGGTGCTCGACGGTCGAAACGCGCGCGCCATCCTTCTGCAACACCGATGCCAGGCGCGTGTCGCCGATGGCCGACGCGGCCACGGGAATCTCGACGGCCTCGGGCAGGTCGACGCGGGTAAAGACGATGCCGGTGTCCGCCGACGCGGGACGCAGGGTCAACGTGACCTTGCGCCCCGAGTGCAGGCCGATGCCAACGGTCTTCACCAGGGATTTGATCGTGCGCTGTTTGAGCATGACAGCCTCAACTATTATAAAAATCTATCGTGTAGCTTTTCTGATTAAGGGATTTTACCACCACATCAAGGGCGCTGCAGCCGGGTTTTGTTTCCGGCTGTTAACACCCCCTTAATAAGTTGCGTATTATCCACGTTTACCCGGATGACTGTGTCAGCCACGCAACGCCGCCAGCACTGCCTCGGCGCTGCTGACGCGGAATTCGCCCGGTGCCTCGACGTCGAGCCGGGTGACGACGCCGTCGTCGATCACCATCGCGTAGCGCTTGGAGCGCACGCCCATGCCGCGTGCGGTCAGGTCCTGGTCCAGGCCCAGCGCACGGGTCCACTCGGCGCTGCCGTCGGCCATCATGCGCACCGTGCCGCCCGCCTGCTGCTCACGGCCCCAGGCGCCCATCACGAAGGCGTCGTTGACCGACACGCACCAGACCTCGTCGACGCCGGCCTCGCGTAGCGCCGCGGCATGCTGCACAAAGCCCGGCACATGCTTGGCCGAGCAGGTCGGCGTGAAAGCGCCGGGCAGGCCGAACACCACGATCTTGCGGCCGCGGACCAGGTCCGCCACCTTGAAGGCATTGGGGCCAAGGGCACAGCCGTTGCCTTCGGTTTCGAAGAATTCCTGCAGCGTGGCGTCGGGGACGCGGGAACCGACAGTGATCATGGGTCGTGGTCCTCCTGGGTTTTCTGAAGAATAGTCCGGATGCCGGTGCGCAGACGCCCGCACTCAGGCAGATGGGCAATCTCAAGATCATAGGCGCCTTGCCCACATTGCCAAAGCCGGCTCACATCCGGTGACATCCGGCGCGGATCCGATACACCTTGCTACAAAGACGTCCGCGCGGCGCACCTCTTGGGTGCGCCGCGCGGACGCTGATACATCCCGACCGGGAAGGCGGGAAACCAGTCCGGGGAGGCGGCCAGCGGCACGCCCGTCCCGGCGACGGGATGCGGGTGAAGCTCAGTCCGGCGCAGGCGCGGCGCCGCCAGCGGCCCGGCGGTTCACGTCAGTCCATGCAAGGCACGCGCGGATGGGGAGCGCACGTGCATCGCGACAAGGCGACGCGTTCCGTCAGGCGGCCGGTGGAGGCACCGATGCCGCGCCAGGCAGGGCTCAGTCTGCCTGCTTGCGCAGGAAGGCCGGGATGTCGTACGTATCCACACCCTTTTCCTGCAGCGCCGCCACGTGGGCCGACGCCGACTCACGCGAGCTGCGCCACACTGCCGGCGTATCCAGGTTGCTGTAGTCCGGCGAGCTGTGCGTGGCCGCGGCGGCGGTCATGTTGGCCATCATCTGCACCGGCATGTTGTCCGTGCCGGTCTTGAGCAGGGTCATCGGCTGTTGCTTCTTGGCCGAGCGGCCCAGGCCCGTGGCCACCACCGTCACGCGCAGCGCATCGCTCATCGAATCGTCGTACACCGTACCGAAGATCACGGTCGCATCTTCCGCGGCGTAGCTGCGGATGGTGTTCATGACTTCCTTGGTTTCCGACAGTTTCAGCGAACGGCTGGCGGTGATGTTGACCAGCACGCCGCGCGCGCCGGACAGGTCCACGCCTTCCAGCAGCGGGCTGGCAACGGCCTGCTCGGCCGCCAGGCGGGCGCGGTCAACGCCCGACACGGTGGCCGTCCCCATCATGGCCTTGCCTTGCTCGCCCATCACCGTCTTCACGTCTTCGAAGTCGACGTTCACCAGGCCGTCAACGTTGATGATCTCGGCAATGCCGGCCACCGCGTTGTGCAGCACGTCGTCGGCGCACTGGAAGCACTTGTCCATCTCGGCGTCGTCGCCCATCACTTCGAACAGCTTCTCGTTGAGCACCACGATCAGCGAGTCGACGCTCGATTCCAGCTCGCTGGAACCGTGTTCGGCCACCTTGGCGCGGCGCGCGCCTTCGAAGTCGAACGGCTTGCTGACCACACCCACGGTCAGGATGCCCATCTCCTTGGCCACTTGCGCGACGATCGGCGCGGCGCCCGTGCCGGTGCCGCCGCCCATGCCGGCAGTGATGAAGACCATGTGCGCGCCGCGCAGGGAATCGGCGATCTGATCACGGGCCGATTCGGCGCAGTTGCGGCCGACTTCCGGCTTGGCGCCAGCGCCCAGGCCCGTATTGCCAAGCTGCAGCACGCGTGAAGCGCTCGAACGCTTGAGCGCCTGGGCATCGGTGTTCATGCAGATGAATTCGACGCCTTGCACGCCGCGGCTGATCATGTGCTGCACGGCGTTACCGCCCGCACCGCCCACGCCGACCACCTTGATGATGGTGCCGTCCTGCACTTCCGTTTCGATCATGTCAAAGTCCATCACTGCCTCCGAGAAAAATCAGTCCCCAGACGATGCAGCCTCCCCGCCGCAACCCCTGGTTTCTGAACAAGAAACCAAAAAAAAGAAAACCAGAAAACTTCCACTCAGCACACAGGCCTGTCCGGTAGACCGCCCTGCCTGCGCGCCGCTGCATCGTCAGCGCGTCAATTTCCGCATTGATCAGAAATTGCCGACAAACCATTCCTTCATGCGCGTCCACACCTGCTTGACCGACCCGCTCTGCACCGCGACCTTGCGCCCGCGCATGCGTTGCACGCGGCCTTCCAGCAGCAGGCCCATCACCGTCGCATAGCGCGGGCTCTTCACCACCTCGTGCAGGTTGCCGCGGTACTCCGGCACGCCCACGCGCACGGGCTTGAGGAAGATGTCCTCGCCCAGCTCGACCATGCCCGGCATCATCGCGGTCCCACCGGTGATGACCACGCCTGACGACAACAGTTCTTCATACCCGGACTCGCGCACCACCTGATGCACTAGCGAGTACAGCTCTTCGATGCGCGGCTCGATCACCGCGGCCAGCGCCTGGCGGCTGAGCGTGCGCGTGCCGCGGTCGCCCACGCCGGGCACCTCGATCATGTCGTCCGGGTCGGCGATCGCCTGCTTGGCGATGCCGTACTGGATCTTGATGTCCTCGGCGTCGGGCGTCGGCGTGCGCAGCGCCATCGCGATGTCGTTGGTGATCTGGTCGCCGGCGATGGGGATCACGGCCGTATGGCGGATCGCGCCTTCGCTGAAGATGGCGATGTCGGTGGTGCCGCCGCCGATGTCGACCAGCACCACGCCCAACTCCTTCTCATCCTCGGTCAGCACCGCCAGGCTGGAAGCCAGCGGCTGCAGGATCAGGTCGTGCACTTCCAGGCCGCAGCGGCGCACGCACTTGACGATGTTCTGCGCGGCGCTGACCGCGCCGGTGACAATATGCACCTTCACTTCCAGGCGGATGCCGCTCATGCCGATGGGCTCGCGCACGTCTTCCTGGCCGTCGATGATGAATTCCTGCGTCAGGATGTGCAGGATCTGCTGGTCGGTCGGGATATTGACCGCCTTGGCGGTCTCGATCACGCGCGCCACGTCGGTCTGCGTGACCTCCTTGTCCTTGATCGCCACCATGCCGCTGGAGTTGAAGCTGCGGATGTGGCTGCCGGCAATGCCTGTGAAGACCTCTGAAATCTTGCAGTCGGCCATCAGCTCGGCCTCTTCCAGCGCCTTCTGGATCGACTGCACGGTGGCCTCGATATTGACCACGACCCCTTTCTTCAGACCCTTGGACTCTGACTGGCCCATCCCGATCACCTCGTAGCTGCCGTCGGGGCGCAGTTCTGCCACCACCGCCGCCACCTTCGAGGTGCCGATATCCAGACCGACCAACAGGTCCTTGTATTCCTTGCTCATCGGGTTTTCTCCGCGTTCTTGCTCTTCAGTCGCGTCGGATTGTTGTTGGAAGTACCTGAAACCGCTGCTGCCGCCGGCGCCGGCTTGGCCGCCTTCGCTGCCTTCGCCGCCTTCTCTGCCCTGACCGCCGCTGCGATCTGCGCCTCGGTCAGGAAGCGGGCATTGGCGGCGCGGATGGCAAAGCCGTTGGGATAACGCAGGTCGGCATACTCGATCTGGCTGCCCCATTGCTGGGTGACCTGCGGCCAGGCCGCGACGAAGCGCCGGACCCGCTGGTCCATCGCCACGCGATCCTCATCGTTCTGCTCGCGGCCCAGTTCGACCTCCATGCCGTTGGACAGCTTCGCGCGCCAGGCATAGCGGCCGGACAGGGCCACCGCCAGCGGCTCGGCCTTGAGCGGCTTGAACCACTGGCGCATGACCTCGAGCTTCTCGATCACGTCGCCCTCGCTGTCCGGCGGCCCGTCCAGCGCCAGCAGCTGTGCGTCTTCTTCCGCCTCGGCGGTATTGGCGACAAAGATCTCGCCATAGGTATTGATCAGGCGCCCGCTGTCGGGCGTGCCCCAGGTGCCCAGCGCCTCGTGTTCCTCGACTTCGACCGCCAGGCCGTTGGGCCATTCGCGCCGCACGCTGGCGCGCCGCACCCAGGGCACCGACTCGAACGCCTGCCGGGCCGCGTTCAGGTCCAGCGTGAAGAAATTGCCGGTCAGCTTGCCCAGCGCGCTGGCGCGCACGCTGGGCGCGTTCACGTGGCGCAGGGCGCCGCCGTCCAGCGGGCCGATCTCCACATGGGTGATGGCGAACACCGGCCGCTGCGCCAGCCACAGCAGGCCTGCCGCGAGCGCCATCAGCACCACCAGCGCGTACAGCGCGGAGGCGATCAGGTTGAGCAGGCGTGCGTTATGCCACATGGTCCGGTGCGGTCCTGTTCGGTTGCGTTATTCGGGTTTCCAATGCTCGTTGGGATGCAGGTCCAGCGTGGCCGCGGCCACCACCTGCATCACGAAGTCCTCGTAGCTGATGCCAACCGCGCGCGCCGCCATCGGCACCAGCGAATGGCCGGTCATGCCGGGCGAGGTATTCATCTCGAGCAGGAAAGGCTTGCCGTCGGCGCGCAGCATCAGGTCGGCGCGCGCCCAGCCGCGGCATCCCAGCACGCGGTAGGACTGCACCGCCAGTGCCCGGACCTCGCGTTCGACTTCAGGGTCCAGGCCCGACGGGCACAAGTACTGGGTATCGTCAGTAAAGTATTTATTTTGATAGTCGTAGTTGGCTTCGGGCGCAACGATGCGGATCACCGGCAGCGCTTCGGCGCTGTCGCCCTCCCCCACGATCGGGCAGGTCAGCTCGGCGCCGTCGATAAAGGTCTCGGCAATGACGTCGTTGTCCAGCGCCGCGGCCTTCTCGAACGCCGCGCGCATCTGGTCGGCGGCAGTGACCTTGGTCAGGCCGATCGACGAGCCCTCGCGCGCCGGCTTGACGATCAGCGGCAGGCCCAGGTCGGCCGCCACGGCATCAAAGTCAGTGTCCGCATGCAGCATGGCAAAGCGCGGCGTGGCCAGGTCATGGGTCATCCACAGGCGCTTGGTGGCCTGCTTGTCCATGGCCATGGCCGAAGCCAGCACGCCGCTGCCGGTGTACGGCACGCCCAGTTGCTCGAGCAGGCCCTGCATGGTGCCGTCCTCGCCATAGCGGCCGTGCAGTGCGATAAAGACGCGGTCAAAGCCGGCCGCGGCCAGCTCGGCCACGCCCTGCAGGCCCGGGTCGAAGCCGTGCGCATCCACGCCGCGCGACTGCAGCGCTGCCAGAACGCCCTTGCCCGACATCAGCGAGATCTCGCGTTCGGCCGAGCGCCCGCCCAGCAGCACGCCGACCTTGCCCAGCGACTTGGGATCGATATTGGGATGGGCGACGAAGCTCATGCCTGGCCTCCCTGCGTTGATTGCGTCGATTGCTGGTGCGACACCAGCTGCCCCGGCACGGCCCCGATCGAGCCCGCGCCCATCGTCACGACCACATCGCCCGGCCGGACGGCATCCAGGATGGCCTGCGGCATTTCTTCCATCTGCTCCACGAAAACAGGTTCGACCTTGCCGGCCACGCGCAGCGCGCGGGTCAGCGCACGGCCGTCGGCAGCCACGATCGGGGCTTCGCCGGCGGCGTAGACCTCGGCCAGCAGCAGGGCATCGACGGTGCCCAGCACTTTGACGAAGTCCTCAAAGCAATCCCGCGTACGGGTAAAACGGTGCGGTTGGAACGCCAGCACCAGGCGGCGCCCCGGGAACGCGCCGCGCGCGGCGGCCAGCGTGGCCGCCATCTCCACCGGGTGGTGGCCGTAGTCGTCCACCAGGGTGAAGGTGCCGGCGCCATCGGGCGTGGCCACCTCGCCATAGCGCTGGAAGCGCCGGCCCACGCCGTGGAATTCGCGCAGCGCCTTGACGATGGCGGCATCGGGCACTTCCAGCTCGGTGGCGATGGCGATCGCCGCCAGCGCGTTCTGCACGTTGTGCAGGCCGGGCAGGTTCAGCACGATCTCCAGCGGCGGCTCGGCATGGCCGTCGAGGTGGCGCTGCACGGTGAAGTGCATCTGGCCGTCGACCGCGCGCGCGTCCACGGCGCGGATCTGGGCATCCTCGGCAAAGCCGTAGCGCACCACCGGCTTGGACACGAACGGCAGGATCTCGCGCACGTTGGGGTCATCCACGCACAGCACCGCGATGCCGTAGAACGGCAACCTCTGCGTGAATTCGATGAACGCCTGCTTGAGCCGGGCAAAGTCGTGCCCGTAGGTGTCCATGTGGTCGGCATCGATATTGGTAATGACCTCGATGACCGGGAACAGGTTCAGGAAAGATGCGTCCGACTCGTCGGCCTCGGCCACGATGAAGTCGCCGGTGCCCAGGCGCGCATTCGCGCCGGCCGAGTTCAGGCGGCCGCCGATCACGAAGGTGGGATCGAGCCCGCCCTCGGCCAGCACCGACGCCACCAGGCTGGTGGTGGTGGTCTTGCCGTGCGTGCCGGCGATGGCCACGCCCTGCTTCAGGCGCATCAGTTCGGCCAGCATCACCGCGCGCGGCACCACCGGGATGCGCTTGCTGCGGGCGGCCAGGACTTCGGGGTTGTCGCCGCTGACCGCGGTCGACACCACCACCGCGTTGGCGCCGGTCACGTTGGCTGCGTCATGCCCGTGCATGACCGTGGCGCCCAGCGAGGCCAGGCGCCGCGTGGCGGCATTGTTGCCCACGTCCGAGCCCGAGACCTTGTATCCCAGGTTCAGCAGGACCTCGGCGATGCCGCTCATGCCGGCGCCGCCGATGCCCACGAAGTGGATGTTTTTGACGATATGCTTCATTCGATTGCTGCTTAATTAGGCTTCAGTCCCTGGCCAGCTGACTGCAGATCTCGGCGACGCGCCGGGTTGCCTCAGGCTTGGCCAGTCCGCGCGCCAGGCGCGCCATGTCTTTCAACTGCGGCCGGGTCAGGCTGGCGATGGTTTGCGCCAGCCCCTCGGCCGTCAGGTCTTTCTGCTGCACCAGCAGGGCCGCGCCCTGCTTCGACAAAAATTCCGCGTTGGTGGTCTGGTGGTCGTCCACCGCATGCGGGAACGGCACGAACATCGCCGCTACGCCTGCGGCAGCCACTTCCGAAACCGTCATCGCGCCGGCGCGGCAGATCACCAGGTCCGCATCGGCGTAAGCGCGCGCCATGTCGTCGATAAACGGCAGGGTCTGCGCGGGCACCTGCGCGGCCGCGTAGTTGGCGCGCAGCGTGTCGATCTGCTTCGCGCCCGCCTGATGCGTGACCACCGGGCGCTTGCCCTCGGGCAGCAGCGCGATGGCCTTGGGTACCACCTCGTTCAACGCCGCAGCGCCCAGGCTGCCGCCCACCACCAGGATGCGCAGCGGGCCGCTGCGCTGGTCATAGCGCGCTTCGGGCGCGTCCAGGTGCGCCAGTTCCTCGCGCACCGGGTTGCCGGTCCATTCGCCGCCGGGCAGCGTGTCCGGGAATGCGCACAGCACGCGGTCGGCCACCTTGGCCAGCACCTTGTTGGCCAGACCGGCGATCGAGTTCTGCTCGTGCAGCACCAGCGGCCGCCCCAGCAGCGACGCCATCATGCCGGCCGGGAAGGTGATATAGCCGCCCATGCCCAGCACCACGCTCGGGCGCACCCGGCGCAGCGCGACTATGCTCTGCCAGAACGCGCGCAGCAGGTTCAGCGGCAGCAGGAACTTGGTCACCAGGCCCTTGCCGCGCAGCCCGCCGAACTGGATGAACTCCATCGGGATGTCGTGCTTGGGCACCAGCGTGGCTTCCATGCCGGTGCGGTTGCCCAGCCAGACCACCTTCCAGCCTTGCTCGCGCAGCGCGTGCGCGACCGCAAGCCCCGGGAACACGTGCCCCCCGGTGCCGCCGGCCATCACGAGCAAGGTGCGCGGTGCGGTCATACCTTCCCTCCGCGCATCAATACTCGATTTTCATAATCAATGCGCAGCAGGATCGCCAGCGCCACGCAGTTCATCAAGATCCCCGACCCGCCATAGCTCACCAGCGGCAGCGTCAGCCCCTTGGTCGGCAGCAGGCCCAGGTTCACGCCCATATTGATAAAGGTCTGCCAGCCGATCCACACGCCGATGCCCTTGGCCACCAGCCCGGCAAAGGTGCGGTCCAGCTGCAGCGCGGTGCGGCCGATATTGAAGGCGCGGCGCACCAGCCAGTAGAACAGCACAATCACCACCAGCACGCCAATAAAGCCGAATTCCTCGCCGATCACCGCGAGGATGAAGTCGGTATGCGCCTCAGGCAGGTAGTGCAGTTTCTCGATGCTGCCGCCCAGGCCCACGCCGGTCCACTCGCCGCGGCCGAAGGCGATCAGCGAGTGCGTCAGCTGGTAGGCCTTGCCCAGCGCATTGCTCTCTTCCCACGGGTTCAGGTAGGCGAAGATCCGCTCGCGCCGCCAGGGCGACGCGGTGATCAGCAGCGCGAACGCGCCCACTGCCACGCCGACCAGCCCGGCGAACAGCTTGCCGTTGATGCCGCCCAGGAACAGGATGGCCATGGCCACGGCCGCGATTACCAGGAATGCGCCCATGTCCGGCTCGAGAAGCAGCAGCATGCCGACCACCACCACGGCCACGCCCATCGGCAGGAAGCCCTTGGACACGGTCTGCATCCACTCCTGCTTGCGCACCGTGTAGTTGGCGGCATACAGCACCACCGCCAGCTTCATCAGCTCCGATGGCTGGAAGTTCATCACGCCCAGCGGGATCCAGCGCCGCGCGCCGTTCACGCCCTTGCCGACGAACGGCACCAGCACGATCACCAGCAGGATCAGTGCGACGATAAAGAGCTTGGGCGCGTAGCGGTCCCACACCTTGACCGGGATCTGGAACGACGCCAGCCCGACCGACAGCCCGATCCCCAGCGCGAACGCATGGCGCATCAGGAAGTGGCTCTCGCGGTAGTTGGCGTAGCGCGGCGAGTCCGGCAGCGCGATCGAGGCCGAATAGACCATCACCAGGCCGAGCGCGAGCAGCACGATCGACACCCACAGCATGGGCTGGTCGTACTCCATCATGCGCGAGCGCGTCGGCTTGACGCCGGACACGGCGTCGCGCAGGCCACCCCAGGCATTGCCGATGGTGGCGCCGATAAAGCCGCTGCGCTTGACCTGTGCTTCGCTCATGGCAGGATCCCCCGGGACAGCGCCAGTTCTTCCACCGCGCCGCGGAACACCTCGGCGCGATGCACGTAGTTGCGGAACATGTCGAGGCTGGCGCACGCCGGCGACAGCAGCACCACGTCGCCGTTCTCGGCCAGTCCGGCAGCCTTCGTCACGGCCTCTTCCAGCGTGGCGGCGTCGACCAGGCTGGCACCGCTGCCCTGCAATGCATCGCGCAGCTCACCCGCGGCGCGGCCGATCAGCACCACCGCGCGTGCGTACTGCGCCACCGGCGCGGCCAGCGGCGAGAAATCCTGGCCCTTGCCTTCGCCACCGGCGATCAGCACCACGCGCTTGTCCAGCCCCGACAGCGCGGCCACGGTGGCGCCGACATTGGTGCCCTTGCTGTCGTCGAAATACTCGACGTCGTCGATGGTGGCAACCCACTCCACGCGGTGCGGCTCGCCGCGGTATTCGCGCAGGCCGTGCAGCAGCGCGTTCATCGGCAGGTCGATGGCACGGCACAGCGCCAGCGCGGCCATGGCGTTGGTGGCGTTGTGCATGCCGCGGATATGCAGCGCGTCGGCCGGCATCAGGCGCTTGTGGCGCGCCGGCACGGCTTCCTGGACCACCTCGGCGGCCTTGCGGCGGCGCGGCTTGCCCTCCCCTTCCGCGTCCGGGTCGGCTTCGGCCAGCACCAGCCAGGGCATGCCGCCCTCGCGCAGGATGCCGAAGCTGCCCGGCGTTTCCGGCAGGTCGGTGCCGAAAGTCAGCGGCGAGCGCCCGGGCCGCGCCATGTCCATGGTCAGGCGGTCGTTGCGGTTGAGCACCTGCACGCACTCGCTGCCAGCCGGCCCGAAGATGCGCGCCTTGGATGCGGCATAGGCTTCCATCGAGCCATGCCAGTCCAGGTGGTCCTGGGTGACGTTGAGCACGGTGGCCGCGGCGGGCGCCAGCGTGTGCGTGGTTTCCAGCTGGAAGCTGGACAGCTCAAGCACCCACACTTCCGGCAGCGATGCCGAGGCGATGCAGGCCGACAGCTTGTCCAGCGCCGACGGGCTGATATTGCCCGCCACCGCCACGCTCTTGCCGGCGCGCTCCACCAGCCGGCCGGTCAGCGCGGTGGTGGTGGTCTTGCCATTGGTGCCGGTGATCGCCAGGATCTTCGGCGCGTAGCCGGACTCGGCTTCCAGGTGGCGCAGCGCGCGCACGAACAGTTCGATCTCGCCCCACACCGGGATGCCGCGCGCCTGCGCCGCGGCCAGCAGCGCGCCGGTGCCGGCTTCCAGCGGCGACAGGCCCGGGCTGATCGCCACCAGGCCGATGCCGTCGAGCAGGCTGTCGGCGAACGGGCCGCCGACGAACTCGGCCGAAGTCAGCTCGGCCTGCAGGAAGACAAGGTTGGCGGGCGCCTCGCGCGTGTCGGCCACGCGCACCGCGCAGCCGTTCAGGCCACACCAGCGCGCCATGGCCAGGCCCGATTCACCGAGGCCCAGTACCAGCACATGAGGTTTTTGCAGCTCGCCAAACACTTCGATTTCCTGCCTTTGATTTCCTGAATCTATATAGAAGAGCGCCGTCAGTCCCTGACCCGCGCAACCGTTAACGCAACTTCAGTGTCGACAACCCGATCAGCACCAGCAGCATGGTGATGATCCAGAAGCGCACCGTGACCTGGGTTTCCTTCCAGCCGCCCAGTTCGAAATGGTGATGCAGCGGCGCCATCCTGAAGAGCCGCCTGCCTTCGCCATAGCGGCGCTTGGTGATCTTGAACCACGTGACCTGCGCCATCACCGACAGTGTTTCCACCACGAAGATGCCGCCCATCACGAAAAGCACGATCTCCTGGCGCACGATCACCGCCACCGTGCCGAGCGCGCCGCCCAGCGCCAGCGCGCCCACGTCGCCCATGAACACCTGCGCCGGGTGCGCGTTGAACCAGAGGAAGGCCAGCCCCGCCCCGCTCAGCGCCGAGCAGAAGATCAGCAGCTCGCCCGCGCCCGGGATATGCGGGAACAGCAGGTACTTGCTGTAGACCGAACTGCCCATCACGTACGCAAACACACCCAGCCCGCTGCCGACCAGCACCACCGGCATGATCACCAGCCCGTCCAGGCCGTCGGTCAGGTTGACAGCGTTGCTCGAGCCCACGATCACCAGGTAGGTCAGCACGATGAAGCCGGCCACGCCCAGCGGGTAGCTGATCTCCTTGAAGAAAGGCACGATCAGGTTGGACTTGTACGGCATGTCCAGCGACAGCCCGCCCTCGACCCAGCTCAGGAACAGGTCCCACACCTTCACGTTGCTGCTTTCCGACACCGAGAACGCTAGGTAGACCGCGGCCACCAGGCCGATCAGCGTCTGCCAGAAAAATTTCTCGCGGCTCGACATGCCGCGCGGGTCGCGATACACCACCTTGCGGTAGTCGTCGACCCAGCCGATAGCGCCGTAGCCGAAGGTGACCAGCATCACCACCCAGATGAAACGGTTGCCCCAGTCGCACCACAGCAGCGTCGACACCGCGATCGAGACCAGCACCAGCACGCCGCCCATGGTCGGCGTGCCGGCCTTGACCAGGTGGGTCTGCGGACCGATGGTGCGCACCGCCTGGCCGACCTTCAACTCGGTCAGCTTGCGGATCACCCACGGACCGAACGCCAGCCCGATCAGAAGCGCGGTGAGGTTGGCCATCACCGCGCGGAAAGTCAGGTAGTTGACGACCCGGAGGAAGCTGTAGTCGTTTTGCAGCCACTGGGCCAGAGCCAATAACATCGTGTTGTCTTATTTAGTGTGCGGAAGAGTCTGCGACCAGCGCCGCGACCATCCGTTCCATGCGCATGAAGCGCGATCCCTTCACCAGCACGGCGCCCGCTTGCGCCACCATGCCCCTGCTGTCTTCCTCCAGTGCCTTTGCCAGTGCTTGCGCGCTGCCGAAATGCCGGCCGCCCGCGCCGAATGCCTGCACCGCATGCACGGCCAGTTCGCCGGTCGCCCACAGCGTGCCAACGCCGCGCGCCTTGGCGTAGGCGCCGATCTCTTCGTGGAACGCCGGGCCCTGGTCGCCCACTTCGCCCATGTCGCCCAGCACCAGGATGCGCGGCGCGGCAAAGCCGGCCAGCACGTCGATGGCGGCGCGCATGGAGTCGGGGTTGGCGTTGTATGTGTCGTCGATGACGACCGTCCCACCCGGCGTGTACTTGACCTGCAGCCGGCCCTTGACCGCATGAAAGCCGGCCAGGCCCGACTGGATCGCCGGCACGTGCACTCCCGCGGCCAGCGCGCAGGCGATGGCGGCCAGCGCGTTGCGCACGTTGTGCTCACCCAGCAGCGCCAGGCGCACGTCGAAGCCATGGCCGGGCGCGCGTACCTGCATCACTTGTGCGCCGTCGACCAGCGTCACGGTGGCGTGCACATCGGCGCGCTGCGAGGTGCCGAACGACAGCGCGCGGCGCGCGCCCGCGGCTTCGCGCCACAGCGGCGCGTGGGCGCCGCCGCTTTCCGCGTCGAGCGGGTACACCGCCACGCCGTGGGCCGGCAGCGCCGCGATCGCGGCGGCGTGCTCGTGGGCGACGGCTTCCACGTTCACCATGAACTCCTGGTGCTCGCGCTGCGCGTTAGTGATCACCGCCACGGTAGGCTGGGCGATGCCGGCCAGGTAGACCGTCTCGCCCGGGTGGTTCATGCCGAGCTCCAGCACCGCCAGCTTGTGCGTGGCGCGCAGGCGCAGCACCGTCAGCGGCAGGCCGATATCGTTGTTCAGGTTGCCGCCGGTGGCCAGGCGCTGGTCCTCGCCCACCGCCGCGGCAAAGATGGCCGCGATCATTTCCTTGACCGTGGTCTTGCCGTTGCTGCCGGTCACCGCCACCGCCGGCAGCGTGAACTGGCGGCGCCAGCCGGCGCCCAGCTCGCCCAGCGCGAGGCGCGTGTCCGGCGCGACGATGGCCGGCACGCCGGCATCGACTTCGCGGCTGACCAGCACGGCGGCAGCGCCGCGTGCCACCACGTCGGCGATGAAGTCATGCGCGTCGAAGCGCTCACCCTTGAGGGCGACGAACAGGTCGCCCGGCTCGACGCTGCGGCTGTCGGTATGCACGCGCGAAAACTTCACGGCGCCGTCGCCGCAAACGCGCGCGCCGGCGATCCAGCCGGCGGCTTGCTGCAAGGTGGTCATTGGGGTCTGGCTCATGCCGATACTCCACGGGTGGCAAGCGCCAGTCGTACGTGTTCGCGATCGGAGAACGGGCGCTTGCGGCCCTGGATCTCCTGGGTGGCCTCATGGCCCTTGCCCGCCACCAGCACCACGTCGGCCGGTGCCGCGTGCTTGACGGCATAGAGGATGGCGGCGGCGCGGTCTTCGATCTGGCGAGCGCGCGCGCGCTCGGCCATGCCGTCGGCAATGGCGTCCAGGATGTCCTGCGGGTCTTCGCTGCGCGGGTTGTCGCTGGTCAGGATGACCTCGTCGGCCTCGCGCTCGGCCACTGCGCCCATTAGCGGGCGCTTGATCGGGTCGCGGTCGCCGCCGCACCCGAACACGCACCACAGGCGGCCGTTGCGCGCCTGCGCCACCGGGCGCAGCGCGGCCAGCGTCTGCGCCAGCGCGTCCGGGGTATGGGCGTAGTCGACCACGGCCAGTGGCGCATCCGGGCCGCCGGCGGCACCGAACAACTCCATGCGCCCTTCCACCGGCGTCAGCGCGCGCAGCGCGGCGATGGCGGCGTCCCACGCCACGCCGTTGGCGAGTGCCGCACCCAGCACCGCCAGCAGGTTGCAGACGTTGAAGGCGCCGATCATCGGCGTGGCCATCTCGGCGCTGCCGAAGCTGCCGTCGATATGGAAGGCGGTGCCGGTGGGCGTGGCGCGCACGTTGGTGGCGCGCAGCCACTCGCCGCGCGGGCGGCGCACCGTGGCCGCGTCGGGGCCGTCGATGCCGTATTCGATCACGTGCGGCGCACCGATGGCGGCGGCGTCCGCCGCAAGCAGGCGCTGGCCCATGGCGTCGTCGCGGTTGATCACAGCAGTGCGCAGGCCGTCCCAGCGGAACAGGCTCTCCTTGGCGGCCTCGTACTCAGCCATCGAGCCGTGGTAGTCGAGGTGGTCCTGGGTCAGGTTGGTCAGCACCGCCACCGAGAAATGCGTGCCGGCCACGCGCTCCTGCTCCAGGCCGTGCGAGGACACCTCCATCGCCACGGCGCGCGCGCCGGCGTCGTGCAGGGACGCCAGGCTGGCCTGCAGCTGCACCGCGTCGGGCGTGGTGAAGCCGGTGGCCTGCAGCGCGCCCGGGAAGCCGGTGCCCAGTGTGCCGATGGTCGCGCAAGGCGTGCCGGCGGCCTGCAGCACCCGTGCCAGCCACTGGCTGCACGAGGTCTTGCCGTTGGTGCCGGTAATGCCGGTCACGGCCAGGCCGCGCACCGGGTTGCCATGCCAGCCGGCGGCGATCGGGCCGGCCAGCTGGTGCAGGCGGCTCACCGCGAGGTGCGGCACGACGTCGCCGAAGGGCCAGTCGAAGCCGTCGGCCTCATAGACGATGGCCCCCGCGCCGGCGGCGATCGCCTGGGCGATATAGGGCCGGCCGTCGGTGGCCAGGCGCTCGTTGCCGAGCACGTAGGCGAAGAACACATCGCCGCGCGCCAGGCGCCGGGTATCGCCGGTCAGCTGCGCGGCGGCGGCCACGTTGGTACGCAGCCAGGCCAGCGCGTTGCTGGCCTGGGCGGTGACCTCGAGCGGGAGCAGTGGCTTGGCCGTCATTGGGTCGAGCTCCACGGTTCGCTCTCCTGCACCTTGTCGCTGACCACCAGCTGGCGGATCGGCGAGTCGGGCTGCACATTCAGTGCGCGCAGCGTGCCGCCGGTGATGGCCGCGAACGCCGGGCCGGCCACCAAGCCGCCGTAGTGGCTGCCGGCCGTGGGCTCGTCCACGCTGACGGCCACGATGATGCGCGGATTCGACATCGGCGCCAGGCCGATGAACGAGGCGCGGTACTTGCTGCGGTTGTAGCCGCGGCCTTCATGCTTGTAGGCGGTGCCGGTCTTGCCGCCGACGCGGTAGCCCATCACCTGCGCCTCGGGGGCGGTGCCGCCGGGCGCGGTCACGGTTTCCAGCATGGCGCGCACATCGCGCGCCACCTGGGGCGACAGGATGCGTTCGCCGGCGACAGGACCGTTGGTGCGGAACATCGACACCGGGATCAGCTCGCCGTCATGCGCGAAGATGGTGTAGGCATGCGCCATCTGGAACAGCGACACCGACAGGCCGTAGCCGTACGACATGGTGGCCTGCTCGATCGGGCGCCAGCTCTTGAACGGGCGCACGCGGCCGGCCACGGCGCCGGGGAAGCCGATCTTGGGCGCCTGGCCAAGGCCGACGCTGGTGAACATGTCCCACATTTCCTGCGGCTTCATCATCATCGCGATCTTGGTCGTGCCGATGTTGCTCGACTTCTGGATCACGCCGCTCACCGTCAGCGCCCCATAGTTGTGGGTATCGCTGATGGTGGCGCCTTCGAAGTTGTACTTGCCGGTGGTGGTGATCACCGTGGACGGCGTCACGCGCTTGAGCTGCAGCGCCAGGCCGACCGTGATCGGCTTCATCATCGAGCCCGGCTCGAAGGTATCGGTCAGCACGCGGTTGCGCAGCTGCTCGCCGGACAGCCGGGTACGGTCGTTGGGGTTGTAGGTGGGCCAGTTGGCCAGCGCCAGCACTTCGCCGGTCTGGGCGTCGAGCACCACCGCGCTGGCGGCCTTGGCCTTGTGCTTTTCGACCACGGCCTTGAGTTCGTTATAGGCCAGGTACTGGATCTTGGCGTCGATCGACAGCTGGATGTCCTCGCCGTCACGCGGGGTCTTCAGCACGCCGACGTCCTCGACCACGCGGCCCAGGCGGTCCTTGATCACCTGGCGCGCGCCGGCACGGCCGGCCAGGCCGGGCTCGCGCGCCAGCTCCACGCCTTCCTGGCCGCGGTCTTCCACGTTGGTGAAGCCGACGATGTGGGCCATCGCCTCGCCTTCCGGGTAGAAGCGCTTGTATTCGCGGGTCTGGTGGATGCCTTCGATCTTCAGCGCGGCGATCTTGTCGGCGACGTCAGGCAGCACCTGGCGCTTCAGGTAGACGAAGCCCTTGTCCTCGGACAGCTTCTTGCCCAGGTCTTTCTCGGACATGCCGAGCAACTTGGCCAGCTGGCGGATCTTGGCGGCATCGACCTGGTTGGGCACGTCCTCGGGCACCGCCCAGATGGCCTTGACCGGCAGGCTGGTGGCCAGCACCAGGCCGTTGCGGTCCAGGATCTTGCCGCGCGTGGCCGGCAGCTCCAGCGTGCGCTGGAAGCGCTTCTTGCCCTCGGCCTCGTAGAACTGGTTGCCGGGGCCCTGGATCCAGGCCGCGCGCACGGCCAGCGCGCCGAAGGCCGCGAACATCATGAACACCACCAGCTTGGAGCGCCACATCGGCAGGCGCAGGCCCAGCACCGGGCTGGCCGAGAACTGGCCGCTGCGCGGGCGCGACGCGGTGCCGTTGCGGTCACGGCGGGGCGGGTTGGGACGGGCCATGCTCATCGGCGCGCCTCCGCGGCACTGGCCGGCGCCGCCTCGGCGGGCGCCGGCAGCACGATGCCGGACAGGTACTGGGTCTTGCCGGGGTTGACCGGCGCCATCTTCAGCTGCGCGCGCGCCGTGTCGGCGATGCGCGCGCTCTTGCCCAGCGCGCTCTGCTGGTACTGCAGGCGCGACCAGTCGATATCGAGCTGCTTCTCTTCAGCCTGGGCCCGCTCCAGTGCGACGAACAGCGTGCGCGCCTGGTGCTGCGCGCTCACCAGCGACAGCGCGCACAGGATCAGCGCGGCGAGCAGGAAGAAGGTCAGGCGGTTCATGCGCGTGCGCCTCCGCCCGCAGGAGTCGCGGCAGGGGCCAGCTTCTCGGCCACGCGCATCACGGCCGAGCGCGCGCGCGGGTTGGCGGCCACCTCCTCAGTGCCCGGCTTGTAGCGGCCGAGCAGGCGCAGCGTCGGTTGCGGCAGGTCGGCCGCGCGCAGCGGCGCACGGCGCAGCGCCGGGTCGGCATCCTGCTGGGGACGGGCGTGCGCCGCCATGAACCGCTTGACGATGCGGTCCTCCAGCGAGTGGAAGCTGATCACCACCAGGCGCCCTCCGACCTGCAGCAGTTCATACGCCGCCTTCAGCCCTCTTTCGAGGTCCTCAAGCTCTTGATTGACGTGAATCCGTAGAGCCTGAAAGGTGCGGGTCGCAGGGTCCTGACCCTTCTCGCGTGTCTTGACGGCTTTCGCCACGAGCGCGGCAAGGTCGGCAGTAGTGGCGATGAGTCCGCCATCGCCGGGTTCGCTCCGGCGAGCAACAATCGCCTTTGCAATCTGTACAGCAAACCGTTCTTCCCCATAGTCTCGTATCACCCTGGCAATGTCCTGCTCATCCGCCTGCGCCAGCCACTGCGCGGCAGTGATGCCGCGCGTGGTGTCCATGCGCATGTCCAGCGGGCCCTCGAAACGAAAGGAAAACCCCCTCGCCGCCTCGTCGATCTGGGGCGAGCTGATCCCCAGGTCGAGCAGCACGCCAGCGACGTGGCCGCGCCCCGACAGGCGCTCGGCCATGGCCGCAAAGCTCGCGTGCTCAATGGAGAAGCGGGCATCCTTGATGGTGCCCGCTTCTGCGATTGCTGCTGGGTCCTTGTCGAACGCAACCAGGGCCCCGTCTGGCCCCAGCCGGGCCAGCACCGCCCGGCTGTGCCCTCCCCTGCCGAAGGTGCCGTCGACGTAGACCCCGTCGGGCCGCCAGACCAAGGCGTCGACGGCCTCGTCCAGCAGCACGGTGCGATGGCGCAGGGCGGGGGTTGCCGGCGTTCCGGTAGGACTCATGACCTCGTCAGAAAGAGAAATTCTTCAATGCTTCGGGCATGCCCTGCGCCATCGCCTGCTGTTCCTTGGCGGCGTAGGTCGCGGCATCCCACACTTCGAAATGGCTGCCCATGCCGAGCAGCATGACTTCCTTGTCGAGCAAGGCGGCACTGCGCAGTTCCGGGGCGATCAGCACCCGGCCCGCGCCGTCCATTTCCACGTCGGCGGCGTTGCCCAGGAAGATGCGCTTCCACCAGTGCGCATCCATCGGCAGCGCTGCAATGCGCGTGCGGAAGGTTTCCCACTCGGGCCGGGGAAACAGCAACAGGCAGCCATCCGGGTGCTTGGTCAGCGTCACCCGGCCTTCGGCCTGCTGTTGCAGCGCCTCGCGGTGCCGGGACGGAATGGACATCCGCCCCTTGGCATCCAGCGAGAGTGCCGATGCTCCCTGAAACAAGCTTGCTCCCGGTCCATGCCGGCCGGTTGTCGGCCAGCATGCGCGTGAATCCCTTCTGTTCCGACTATGGCGACATCATCCCACGGCCGGGGCCCAATTTCACACAAAAATACACTTCCTCACACTATTTCCCACTTTAGAGGAAGCGATATGGCGGGTCAAGGCTGGTTGCAGGGCAGCAAACGAGTTTTTTTGAATCAGAACAATGACTTAGCGCGCACACTTCACGCACCGAAAAAGTGAATCCTTAATGAAATGAAGATCTTAGGGAGGAAAGCCGAGAAACCACCTGAGAACCACTTGCGGAGGAACTGCCGGCGGCACGGGAGAGACCTGCCCCGTCGCGCGAAGAAAGGATACAACAATTGCCCGCCAGCCCCGCCGGAACCAGGGCCAGCGAGGGGCAAGCAGGGGCCGGCTCAGATCCGGTAGGCGGCGGTGGTCATCACGCGCGAGGCGCCGCGCATCAGTGCCCGCACCGGGGCGGGCAACGGGATCCCGCCGGCATCGCGCGCGGCATCGCCGTGGCGGATCTCGTCGTCGCGCATCTGCTCGAGGATGGCGCGCGAGCGGCCGTCGGCCTCGGGCAGGCGGTCCAGGTGCCCGCCCAAGTGGTGCTCGACCTGGCGCTCGGTCTCGGCGACGAAGCCCAGGCTGACACGATCGCCGGCGCGGCCGGCCACCCAGCCGATGGCGAAGGCGCCGGCGTACCACAGCGGGTTGAGCAGGCTCGGGCGCGAGCCCAGTTCGCGCAGGCGCTCGGCGCACCAGGCCAGGTGGTCTTCCTCTTCGCGCGCGGCGGCATCCATCTGCGCGCGCACCGCGCCGTTGCGGGCGGTGAGCTTCTGGGCCTGGTACAGGGCCTGCGCGCAGACCTCGCCGACATGGTTGACGCGCATCAGCCCGGCCACGTGGCGGCGTTCATCGGCGCTCATCTGTTCGGTGTCCGGTGCCAGCCGGTCAGCCGGGTTGGTGCGCGCGGTGCGCGTGGCGCCGGCAATGGCGCGCAATGCCACGTCGAATTCTTTGATCAGGGTGTCCATGTCGCAGAGGCAGTTGGTCTTCGTTCCCGGCAGCCCCTGCCATCATGGGGTGCGCGGCCGCGGCGCGGCACGCGCAGGGGCCATCGGGATTACCCGCATTGTAGCTTGCCTCTAATCGGCGCCAACCCGCATCCCGCCTTGCATTGATGCGCCTGGCTACTCAGAAACCCTGAGTTGTTAAAAGAAGACAAGGGGGATTGGCCTGACTAGTGAATTAAGGGTTGTTTGTTACAGTACTTCGCAACTTCCAAGGAAGTTTGACGCACGGGGGATGGAGACCAACAGGAGGTTCGCCCGGGCCGTCACCAATAATTCTTACAGTGGAGATCAACGAGCATGAAGAAATCGCTTCTGGCGCTGGCAGCGCTTGGCGCATTTGCTGGGGCGGCGCAGGCCCAATCGAGCGTGACCCTGTACGGCGTGGCCGATGCGAACCTCGAATACGTCAGCAATATGTCGACGACGAACCCGACCAACGCCAGCCCCACCAACCCGTTCCCGGGCGCAGCGCACAACCTGTTCCGGATGTCCTCCGGCGGCCTGTCCGGCTCGCGCTGGGGCCTGCGTGGCGTCGAGGACCTGGGCAGCGGCCTGAAGGCGCTCTTTGTGCTTGAAAGCGGTTTTGGGCTGGATGACGGGAAATCGCAGCAAGGTGGCCGCCTGTTCGGTCGTCAAGCCTACGTCGGCCTGGAAAGCGACCAGGTCGGCCGCGTGACCTTCGGTCGCCAGTACACCTCGCTGTTTGACATGATGGCCAACTTTTCGCCGGCCGGCTATGCCACCCAGTACGAGCCGGTGGTCGCTCAACTGGGCCTGAACTTCCGCTCGGACAACACTGCCAAGTACACCGGCAAGTTCGGCCCGGTGACCGCGGTCGCGCACTGGTCGTTCGGTAACGGCGTTGCCGGCGGCGGCGAAGTCCCCGGCCAGTTCCGCCGCGACACCGGCTACGGTGCCGGCCTGGCGTGGGCCGCCGGCCCGTTCGGCATTACCGCCGCCTATGACCAGTACAACCCGACCCTGAACGCCGCCGGTGGCACCGGTGACTTCAAGAAGGCCGCGGTTGCCGCCAGCTATGCCTTCGGCCCGGCCAAGCTGATGGCCGGCTATCGCTGGGGCATGAACAAGGCACCGAATGACAATACGATCCTGAAGGACAACTACTACTGGGTCGGTGCCAACTACCAGGTCACGACGGCGCTGGGCCTGACGCTGGCTTACTACTACGACGACGTCAAGAACCTGAACCTGGCCGCCACCGGCGCCACCAACAATATCAAGAACCCCTGGCAGATTTCGTTCATCGCCGACTACAACCTGTCCAAGCGCACCGACCTCTACCTGACCACCGCCTATTCGAAGAACGCCGGCCTGAACTTCGACACCTCGGCCATCAGCTTCGCCAACGGCTACTTCCTGGGTGCCGGCAAGGACAACATGGTCGGCGTCGCCCTGGGCATCCGCCACAAGTTCTGATCGCCTGTCGATCCCGGTCGCAAGGCCGGTCTGCAAAGGCACCTCCGGGTGCCTTTTTTCATTGGCGCGCCCCCCACTCCCATAGGGCATCACCTCATCGGCGCCACCCCGGCAGCGGACTAGAATGCACTTACCGTAGCCGCCCCACCGACCTCACGAGCGGACAACACCAGGAGACTCACGCATGCAACCCAATCGCCGGCGCGCCGTCGCGCTGCTGCTGTCCGCCAGCCTTGCCGCGCTCGCCAGCCAGTCGGTGCTGGCCGCCGACCCGTACCCGGCCAAGCCGATCCGGCTGGTGGTGCCCTTTGCCGCCGGCGGCACCACCGACATCCTGGCCCGCGCCGTGGCCGCGGAGCTGGCCAGGCTGCCGGGCTGGAACGTGGTGGTCGACAACAAGCCCGGCGCCGGCGGCAATATCGGCGCGGACCTCGTCGCCAAGGCCGCGCCGGATGGCTACACGCTGCTGATGGGCACCGTGGGCACCCATGGCATCAACCAGTCGCTGTACGGCAAGCTG
Source organism: Cupriavidus sp. GW823-FHT06D04 (assembly GCF_058795055.1). Taxonomy (NCBI): domain Bacteria; kingdom Pseudomonadati; phylum Pseudomonadota; class Betaproteobacteria; order Burkholderiales; family Burkholderiaceae; genus Cupriavidus; species Cupriavidus sp. GW823-FHT06D04. The sequence continues at coordinate 757,523 of NZ_JBXAHL010000001.1, forward strand.
CCGTTCGACCCGATCAAGGACTTCGCTCCGATCACCGAGGTGGCGGCCGTGCCCAACGTGCTGGTGCTGAATCCGGCGTTTGCGCAGCAAAACAAGATCGACAGCGTCAAGGACCTGATCGCCTACGCGCGCGCCAACCCCGGCAAGATCAACATGGCCTCCAGCGGCAACGGCACCTCGATCCACCTGGCCGGGGAGCTGTTCAAGACGCAGACCCGGACCTTCATGGTCCACTTCCCCTACAAGGGCAGCGGGCCGGCGCTGACAGACCTGGCCGGGGGCACCGTGCAGGTGATGTTCGACAACCTGCCTTCGTCGATGGCGCTGATCAAGAGCGGCAAGCTCAAGGCGCTGGCGGTGACCAGCGCCAGGCCGTCGCCGGCGCTGCCGGGCGTGCCGACCATAGCCCAGGCCGCGGGCCTGCCGCAGTATGAAGCCAGCTCCTGGTTCGGCATGCTGGCGCCGGCCGGCACGCCGCCGGATGTCATCCACCGCATCCAGCAGGAAGTGGCCAAGGCGCTGAATGCCCCGGCCGTGCGCGAACGCCTGCAGGCGCAGGGCGCCGAGCCTGTCGGCAACACCCCGGAGCAGTTCGCCGCGTTCATCCGCGCCGAAACCGCCAAGTGGGCCAAGGTGGTCAAGGATTCCGGCGCCAAGGTGGATTGACGCCGATTTGATCGCCGGCAGGGCGGCGGCCCGTATCGCGCATATACTTGAGGCATCAAATGTCGGCTGCCCGCCCCGTGGGCGGCCCCTGGCGGCTGCGGCCGCACCCCTGCGCACCGATGCACTGAAGATGCCAAACCCGTCCCCTGCCGCCGGCGCCGAAAGCGCGCCGGTCGACCTTGAAACCCGCGCCGACCAGACCGAGCACGAAGCCCTGCGGCTGTGGTTGCGGCTGTTGACCTGCACCACCCTGATCGAGGGCGATATCCGTTCGCGGCTGCGCCAGGATTTTGCCTGCACCCTGCCGCGCTTCGACCTGATGGCACAGCTCGACCGCCACCCTGAAGGCCTGAAGATGGGCGAGCTGTCGCGCCGCATGATGGTGACAGGTGGCAACGTCACCGGCATCACCGACCAGCTGCAGCAGGAAGGCCTGGTCTCGCGCGAGGCCCTGCCCACTGACCGCCGTGCCTACCTGATCCGCCTGACCCCGGCCGGGCGCGCCGCGTTCTCGCGCATGGCGCGCGCGCATGAGGACTGGATCGAGCAACTGTTCTCCGGCCTGGCCGAGACCGACCGGCGCGCCCTGTTCCGACTGCTTGGCCGGCTCAAGACCGGCCTGATCTCGCCATGAAGACCCTGCTCTACCTTGTCCTGTGCGGCCTGCTGCCGGCGCTGGCCGCCTGCAGCAGCACGCCGCCGCCGCCGCAGGTCACGCCGGTGAACGCCACCATCAAGCTTGGCCGCGTCACCGAGAAGACGTTCCTGACCCGCCTGGACGTGGCCCAGGTGCCCCCGTACTACGGCGGCGGCACCAGCGTCGGCGTGGGCGCCGCGGGTGGCGGCGGGGGTGGCGGGGTGGGCGTGGGCTTTGCCTTCGACCTGAGCCGGCTGTTCAGCAAGCCCGCACCGGTGCAGCAGGTCGACCTGTTCCAGTACAAGGTGCGAACCATGGACGGCGCGATCGTATCGGCCAACGCGCCGGCGGCGCCGGGGCTGGAGCCTGGCGCGTGCGTGCGGGTGATCTACCCCGACGGCAGCCAGGAAGCCCGCCTGGCGCCATCGAACGAGTGCTGAGCCGCCGCAACGCGGCCTGAAAGCACAACGGCCTCCACTCGGGAGGCCGTTGTCGTTTGCAGCGGCTGCCGCTCAGGCGGCCTTGCGGCTGTCGCGCAGTTCGCGGCGCAGGATCTTGCCGACGTTGGTCTTGGGCAGCTCGGTGCGGAACTCGACGTACTTGGGCCGCTTGTAGCCGGTCAGGCGTTCCTTGCAGAACTCGATCACATCGGCCTCGGTCAGCCCCGGATCCTTCTTCACCACGAACAGCTTGACCACCTCGCCCGAGTGCGTGTCGGGGACGCCCACGGCCGCCACTTCCAGCACGCCCGGGCACTCGGCGACCACGCCTTCGACCTCGTTCGGATACACGTTGAAGCCCGACACCAGGATCATGTCCTTCTTGCGGTCGACGATCTTGGTGTAGCCGCGCTCGTCCATCACCCCGATGTCGCCGGTCTTGAAGAAGCCGTCCGGGGTCATGACCTTGGCGGTCTCGTCCGGGCGGTTCCAGTAGCCGGCCATCACCTGCGGGCCGCGGATGCAGATCTCGCCCGGCTGGCCGAGCGGCACGTCCTTGCCGTCGTCGTCGCGGATCACCACTTCGGTCGAGGGCAGCGGCATGCCGATGGTGCCGGAGAACACGTTGGTGTCGGTCGGGTTGCAGGTGGCCGAGGGCGAGGTCTCGGACAGGCCGTAGCCTTCGATGATCGGGCAGCCGGTCTTGGCCAGCCACTGCTTGGCCACCGCCTCCTGCACCGCCATGCCGCCGCCGTTGGCCACGCGCAGGCCGGAGAAATCGACCTTGCTGATTTCCGGGTTGTTGAGCAGCGCGTTGTACAGCGTGTTGACCGCTGGGAACATGTTGAACCTGTACTTCTGCAGTTCCTTGATGAAGCCCGGGATGTCGCGCGGATTCGGGATCAGCACGCTGGTGCCGCCGCTGCGCATGCCCAGCAGGCAGCAGACCGTCAGCGCGAAGATGTGGTACAGCGGCAGCGCGGTGATGGTGATGGGCTGGTCGATATGGGCGCCCTTGTCCAGCGCCGGCTGCATCCACGCCTCGGACTGCAGCACGTTGGCCACCACGTTACGGTGCAGCAGCACCGCGCCCTTGGATACACCGGTGGTGCCGCCCGTGTACTGCAGGAAGGCAACGTCCTCCGGCCCCGTGGTGGCCGGCTGCAGCGTCAGCTTGCGCCCTTCGGCCAGCACGCTGTTGAAGCGCACGCAGTTGGGCAGCTCCCACGCCGGCACCATCTTCTTGACGTTGCGCACCACGAAATTGACGATCGCGCCCTTCAGGCCGCCGAGCATGTCACCCATGCTGGCCACCACCACATGCTTGACCGGGGTCTTGGCCAGCACCTGCTGCAGCGTCGAGGCAAAGTTCTCCAGGATCACGATGGCCTCGGCGCCGCTGTCCTTGAGCTGGTGCTCGAGTTCGCGCGGAGTGTAGAGCGGGTTGACGTTGACCACCACGAAACCCGCGCGCAGCACCGCCGCCAGCACCACCGGGTACTGCAGCACGTTCGGCATCATGATCGCCACGCGTGCGCCGGGGCGCAGCCCGCGCGACTGCAGCCACGCGGCAAAGTGGGCCGAGAGCTGGTCCAGTTCGCCGTAGGTGATGGCCTTGTCCATGCAGATGAAGGCCTTGCGGTCGGCATAGGTGCGGAAAGACGCCTCGAGCAGCGCGGCAAGCGAGCGGAACTGGCTGGCATCGATCTCGGCGGGAACGCCGGCCGGGTAGTGTTTCAGCCAAATTCTTTCCATAGCACCGTCTCCTGAATTTCTGAATGGTCGTTCGATTTTGCCGAGATGCTAAACGTGCGCCCCGGTTAAAACAACAACTTAGACGAAGTCCTCGGGGTCACCGGACAGCCCTTGGTGCCCCTGACGGGCATTATGCGCCACCGATCGGGCGCAAGTAGCGGGATAACCCCTAGTGAGGCAAATCCGCACTCACCCGCCGCTGGGCAGCGCCAGCTTCATCATGCTGGCGGCAAGCTCCTGCGCCAGTGTCTCCGGGTCCATGCGCCCGGGTTCATGCCAGGTGTACAGGAAGCCCACCACGCTGCCGATCGCATGCGCCGTCACGCGCGCGTCGCCGAAGGCGAACACGCCATCGCGCCTGCCCTCTTCCAGCAGCGCATAGAGGTCGCGATAGAAGTCCCGCGCCATGCTGTCGAGCCACGCCACGGTGTCGGGGCGCAGGTACTGGTTGTCGCGAAAGCTCAGCGTGGCCGGCACATGGCAGGCAACGCAGCGCCGCGCCATCTCGAGCAGGCAGGCCTGCAGGCGCTCGCGCACCGGCAGCGCCGGGTCCGCGGTCTCGCGGATCACGGGCAGGCAGGTCTGGGCCGACTCGCGGCACAGGATGTCGAAGATCTCGTACTTGTCAGCAAAGTAGTAGTAGACCGCCGGCTTGGTCACGCCCAGCGCGCGGCACAGGTCGTTCATGGTCATGCCGGGATAGCCCTTGCTGTAGAAGAGCTGCGCGGCGGTATCGAGGATCTGGCGGCGGCGGGCCTCCTGGCGCTCGGCGATATGCGGGCGGGCCGGCTGCGGCTCTGGCGGTGCGCTCAACGGCGGGTTCAGCGGTGCGGATCTGGGTGCAATCGACATGATGCAATTCTCGCACGGCGGGACGCGGCAGCTTAGTTGGCCGCCGTCTTGCCGCCCGCGGTCAGCGTGCCGGTGCGCGTGGCTGGCGGCGCCAGCCGCTGCAGCGCGGCCTCGCGCTCGGCGGCGGGCAGCGCGCCGATATGGGCGGCCTCGTCATAGAACCGCTGCCAGTCGCCGTTGCACCGCGCCAGCAACGCGGTGAAGGCCGGCACCCACTGCTGGTAGGTGGCCACCGCGGCCAGATGGGCGTTGGTCAGCGGCTGGTCGAACCAGCGGTCATAGCCGCTGAAGCCGCCCCACTCCGTGCGTAGCCGCGCGTACTCGGTGCGCAGGTCGGCGAAGATCCTGGCCTTGCCCTCGCGCTTGGCGTCATCATCGAGCGGGGTCTGGTACAGCGCCACCAGCCGGTCGCGCGTGCCCAGCAACAGCGCGCGGAACTGCTGGCGCCGGGCATCGTACTGCCGATAGCTGGCGCGCGCGTCCTCCGACGCATCCTCGGACAGCCAGCGCTCCACGCCCGCGGCTTCCACTGCGGTGGCGAAGGACTCGTTGAAGGCGGTGTCGTTGCGCACGTACACCACCTGGTGCGCCAACTCGTGGAAGATCAGCCGCGCCAGTTCGCCCTCGGGCAGGTAGACGAAGGTATTGAGCAGCGGGTCGTCGAAATAGCCCAGCGTCGAATAGGCGGGGATGCCGGCCACGTACGTCTCCAGCCCGTCGCGGCGCAATCCCTGCGCATACTGCTCGGCATCGGACTGGGCGTAGTAGCCGCGGTAGCTGATGCAGCCGACGATGGGGAAGCACCACTTGCGCAGCTCCATCGACAGCTCGGGCGTGGCGAACACGCTCCACACCACATAGGGCCGGTGCAGGTTGGCGTAGCGGCGGTAGCTCCCGTTCTCGGGCAGCTTCAGTTCGCGCGAGGCAAAGTCGCGCATGCGGCCGGCCAGCGCCAGCCGCTGCGCCAGGCGCGCATCGTTGGCGTCGCGCGCGCTGGCGATGGCGTCGGTCAGCGGCTGTGCCTGGGCCATCACGCCCAGGTGGCCGCCGATCGACTGCGCGTAGTAGCCGACGGCCTCGCACCCGGCCGTCACCAGGACCACCGCGGTGAGGCCGGTCGCCGCCAGGAGTGCCGCCCAGCGCCGGCGGCCAGGCTGCGGCGTCATGCAGGCAGGACTGCCCCTTGCGTGCAGGCCTCGACCTGCACCAGGCAGTCATAGAACACCGGCGCGCGGCCCAGGTCGGTCAGGCGCTGGCTGGTCAGCTCGTTGGCGTTCTTGCCGTCCGAAGCCAGCTTCTTCCACCAGATCGACAGGCCCACCACCAGCCCGCGCCGGGCGCGGTCGGTGACGCGGGCGCGCGCCACCATGCTGCCGCGGTCGTTGAAGACGCGCACCATGGCGCCGTGCACGATGCCGCGCTCGGCGGCGTCGGCCGGGTGGATGTCCAGGTGCGGCTCGCCCTCGGTGGCGCGCAGGCTGTCGACGTTGACGAAGGAGCTGTTGAGGAAGTTGCGCGCCGGCGGCGAGATCATCGCCAGCGGATAGCGCGCCGCCAGCTCGGGCGCGGTCAGCGGCGCCTCGTACTGCGGCACGTAGTCAGGCAGCGGGTCGAAGCCATCGCGCGCCATCGGCTCCGAATAGAACTGGCACTTGCCCGATGCGGTCGGGAAGCCACCCTCGGCGAACGGCGCCGCCGGCAGCGCCAGCTTCTGCCAGCCCTGCTCCTTCAATGATTCCCAGCTGATGCCGGCCGCGCGCGCATCGCCCGGAATGATGGCCTGCGCGGCGATGGCCTCGTCGCTGTCGGCAAAGCATGCCTCGGTGAAGCCCAGGCGCTGCGCCAGCCGGCGGAAGATCTCGGTATTGGGCAGGGCCTCGCCCATCGGCGCGATGGCGGCGTTGTTGGCCAGGAAATAGGTATGGCCGTAGGCCTTGTGCACGTCGGTGTGCTCAAGCTGCGTGGTCGCCGGCAGCAGGATGTCGGCATAGTCGGCGGTGTCGGTGCGGAAATGCTCCAGCACCACCGTGAACAGGTCCTCGCGCGCAAAGCCCGCGGCGACCTTGCCGGATTCCGGCGCCACCGCGACCGGGTTGCTGTTGTAGACCACCACGGCCTCGATGCGCGGCGCGCCGGGTGCCGGCTCGGCCAGCAGCGCGTCGCCGATGGTGCTCATGTTGACGATGCGCGGCAGCGTCTGCGGCCAGCCAGGCAGCAGGTCGGGGCGCTGCAGCGCGGCTTCGTCGATCGGGAAGAAGCCCGAGGTCGACAGCTGCAGCCCGCCCGCGGGCTGGCGCCAGGCGCCCACCAGCGACGGCAGGCACGCCACCGCGCGCACCGCCTGGCCGCCGCCGTGCACGCGCTGCATGCCGTAGTTCAGGCGGATTGCCACCGGCTGGCGCTCGCGCACCGCCAGCTGGCCGTAGAGGCCGGCCAGCCATTCGATGTCCTCGGCCGGGATGCCGCAGATTTCGGCCGCGCGTGCCGGAGTGTAGGCCTGCGCGCGCTCGCGCAGCGCCTCGAAGCCGACGGTGTGGCGTTCGATGTAGTCGTGGTCGAGCAGGTCGTCGCGGATCAGCACATGGATCAGCGCCAGCGCCAGCGCGCCGTCGGTGCCGGGCATCGGGGCGATGTGGCGGTGGCACTTCTCGGCGCTCAGCGAGCGGTACGGATCGATCGCCACCAGCGTGGCGCCGCGCCGCTTGGCTTCCTGCGCGCGGGTCCAGAAATGCAGGTTGGAAGCAATCGGGTTGCCGCCCCAGATGATCACCAGCCTGGCATCGACCACGTGCTCCATGTCCATGCCCACGCTGGCGCCGTAGGTGTAGCGCAGCGCGGTGGCGCCGGCGCTGGCGCAGATGGTGCGGTCCAGCCGCGACGCGCCCAGCTTGTTGAAGAAGCGCGCGGCCATGCTCTCGCCCTGCACCAGCCCCATGGTGCCGGCATAGCTGTACGGCACGATCGCCTGCGGATCGCGCGCCGCAATCGCCTGCAGGCGCGTGGCGATGGTGTCCAGCGCCTCCTCCCAGGAGATCGGCGCGAACTTGCCTTCGCCCTTCCTGCCGATGCGCTTCATCGGCGTCAGCAGCCGGTCCGGGTGGTAGGTGCGCTCGGTGTAGCGCGACACCTTGGTGCACAGCACGCCCTGCGTGCCGGGATGGTCGGGATCGCCCGCTACCTTGACGGCACGGCCGTCCTCGACGGTAACGAGCAAGGCACAAGTGTCGGGGCAGTCATGCGGACAGGCGGCGCGGACGATGCGGGAAGCCATGGGGTCTCCGGGCGGGGTGTGTTGTTTTCGTTCGGTCGTACGGAACTGGAGATGCCGGCGCAGGCGGCGGGTTGCGGCGCCCGAGCCGCGCCGGCGGGCGGCGCTTTCCCGGCCGTGCGGGGTGATGGCGGGGAGTATCTCGATCCGATTGTATTCGATTATGATGTGCCGGCGCGCTGCCGGCACAGACCAGTACGCGCACCATGCCGCACGACGTGAGCAATTCGCCGGCGAGAGACCGGCCGACGCGGCCAACGGGTAACCGAACCACATTTCGCGGGGGGTTTATGTCTTTCCGATCGGGGGTCAATGGCCGGCTTGCCGGCCTGCTGGTGGCGTGCGCCATCGGCACGGGTGGCGCATCCTGCGCTGCCTTCGCAGCCAACACGGCGGGCACCGCCGACACATCCGAAAACGGCGTCACTGCCGACACCATCCTGCTGGGCCAGTCCGCCGCCCTGACCGGCCCGACCGCCGTGCTCGGCAAGCAGATGAACTCGGGCGCGCGGCTGTATTTCGACCACATCAACCAGCAGGGCGGCATCTACGGCCGCAAGATCCGGCTGGAGGCGCTGGACGACTACTACGAGCCCGAGCCCGCCGCCAGGAACACAAAGAAGCTGATCGAGGAAGACCGCGTCTTCGCCCTCTTCGGCTATGTCGGCACGCCCACCAGCCAGGCCGCGCTGCCGCTGGCAACCCAGGCCAAGGTGCCGTTCTTCGGCCCGTACACCGGGGCGCAGTCGCTGCGCGAGCCGCGCAGCCGCTACGTCTTCCACGTGCGCGCCGGCTACAACGAGGAAACCGCGGCCATCCTGCGCCAGATCCAGACCACCGGCCTCAGGCGCGTGGCCGTGGTCTACAACGAGGACGCCTACGGCAAGGCCGGACTGGAAGGTCTGGAGCGCGCGCTCAAGGCCGCGCCCGACAGCGGCGTACAGATCGTCGCGCGCGAGCCCGTGATCCGCAATACCACGGAAATCGGCGACGCCATACAGGGCTCGATGAAGACCAGGCCCGACGCCGTGGTGATGATCAGCGCCTACCGCACCGCCGGCGCCTTCGTGAAGGAAGCGCTGCGCCGCGGCTACAACGGCCAGTTCTACAACGTCTCCTTCGTCGGCACGCAGGCGCTGGCCAACGAGGTCGGCGCGCAGGGCAGCGGCGTGATCATCTCGCAGGTGATGCCGCACCCGGGCAACGCCACGCTGCCGATCGTGCGGGAGTACCTGCGCATGCTGCAGGCCGCCGGCAAGCCCAGCGAATTCGACTACGCCAGCATCGAAGGCTTTATCGCCGCCAAGGCCTTCACCGAAGGCCTGCGCCGCGCTGGCAAGGACCTGACGCGCGAGAAGCTGGTGACCGCGCTGGAGTCAATGCGCAGCTATGACCTCGGCGGGTTTATCGTCAACTTCACGCCGGAGAACCACGTGGGCTCGAAATTCGTGGAGATGACGATCATCAATTCGAAGGGCCAGGTGATCCGCTGAGACTCCGGGTTTTCTCCTCCCTGCGCGAGGGAGGAGAAAACCAGGCCCTACTCCATGTCGTTCAGGTGACACGCCGAGAATCGCATCGGCGCAATCTCCTTCAGCAGCGGCTGCTCTTCCCGGCAACGCGGCATCGCATGCGGGCAGCGCGGGTGGAAATGGCAGCCCGGCGGCGGGTTCAGCGGCGACGGGATCTCGCCGCGGATCGCGACATAGGTCTTGCGGGCCACCTCCAGCTTGGGCGCCTCGGCCAGCAGTGCCTGGGTATAGGGATGGTTGGGCGCGGCGAACACGTCTTCGGTCGGCGCGGATTCGACCACCCGCCCCAGGTACATGATCACCACGCGGTCGCTGATGTGCTTGACCACGCCCAGGTCGTGGCTGATGAACAGGTAGGTCAGGTTCAGGTCTTCGCGCAGGCGCATGAACAGGTTCAGCACCTGGGCCTGGATCGACACGTCCAGCGCCGCCACCGACTCGTCGCACACCAGGAACTCGGGCTTCACCGCCAGCGCCCGGGCAATGCCGATGCGCGCGCGCTGCCCGCCGGAGAACTGGTGCGGAAAGCGCCGCAGCACGGTCGGGTCCATGCCCACGCGCACCAGCATGTCTTCCACATAGCCCTTCTGCGCGCCGCGCTCGACCATGCCGTGCACCACCGGCGCCTCGCCGACGATATCCAGCACGCGCAGCCGCGGATTGAGCGAGGCATACGGGTCCTGGAAGATCATCTGGATCGCCAGCTGCTTCTCGCGGCGCTTGTCGGGCGGCAGGTGGTCGAGGTTGGTGCCGCGCCAGAAACGCTCGCCCTCGGTCAGTGAGTGCAGGCCTACAGCCATGCGGCCCAGCGTGGACTTGCCGCAGCCGGACTCGCCCACCAGGCCCACCACCTCACCGGCACGGATGCTCAGGTCGACGCGGTCGACCGCGTGCACCACCTCGTCATGCGCATGGGCGCCGAACAGGTTGGCGATGCGCGCGGCGGCGTCGAGCGACTTGACGAAGCGCTTGGACACGCCGCGCAGCTCCAGGATCGGCGCGCTCGGCGTGGCCCCCTCTTCAGCGGCAGGATTCGTCATCGGTCGGGATTGCAGTTCAGTTGCGCTCATGCCGCCTCCTGGTTGGCCAGCACCGGATGGAAGCAGCGCAGGCGGCGGCCGTCGGCGGCGGTCTCCAGCGGCGGCTCGGTCTTGCAGGCAGCGGTGGCGTAGGGGCAGCGCTCACGGAAGGCACAGCCGCCCGGCAGGTTCAGCAGCGACGGCGTCATGCCCGGGATCTGCCGCAGCGGCGCGCCGCGCGGATTGCGCGACGGCGCCGAGCTGATCAGCCCGTGGGTGTACGGGTGCTCAGGGTGCTCCAGCACCTGGCGCACGTCGCCGGCCTCGACGATCTTGCCGGCGTACATCACGCACACGGTATCGGCCAGCCCCGCCACCACCGACAGGTCGTGCGTGATCCAGATCAGCGCCGTGCCCGATTCGCGGCACAGGGTCTGCATCTCGTACAGGATCTGGCCCTGGATGGTGACGTCCAGCGCGGTGGTCGGTTCGTCGGCAATGATCAGGTCGGGCTTGTTCAGCAGCGCGATCGCGATCGCCACGCGCTGGCGCATGCCGCCCGAGAACTGGTGCGGATAGGCCTGCAGGCGCTCGTCCGGCGACGGGATGCCGACCCGCGCCAGCGCATTGCGCGCGCGTTCGCGCGCCACCGCCTTGCCCACCTTCTCATGGGCCAGCACCGCCTCGATCATCTGCGTGTCGATGCGCAGGACCGGGTTCAGCGTCATCATCGGGTCCTGGAAGATCATCGCGATGCGGTTGCCGCGCACGTCGCGCTGCTGCGCCGGCGTGAGCGCGCGCAGGTCGCGGGTGATGCCGTCGCGGCTGGTCAGCGCGATGCGGCCGTCGACGATCTTCCCGGGCGGGTCGATCAGGCCCATGATCGAATACCCGGTCATGGACTTGCCCGAGCCGGACTCGCCCACCAGCCCCATGATCTCGCCGCGGCCCACGGTGAAGGACACGTCGTCGACGGCCTTGGCGATGCCGCCGCGCGTGTGGAATTGCGTCTTCAGGTGTTCAACTACCAACGTCGGTTGTGCCATGTTCCGCTCCTGGTTATTGCGTCTGCAGGCGCGGGTTGAGGACATCGCGCAGCTGGTCGGCCACCAGGTTCATCGCCACGATGGTGACCACCAGCGCGATGCCCGGGAAGAAGCTGATCCAGTACTTGCCCGACAGCATGTACTGCTGGCCGTTGGAGATCAGCGAGCCCAGCGAGGGCTCGGTGACCGGCACGCCCAGCCCGAGGAAGGACAGCGTCGCTTCCAGCGTGATGGCCGAAGCCACCTGCAGCGCCGCGATCACGATCAGCGGCGGCAGGCAGTTGGGCAGCAGGTGGCGGAACATGATGCGCATCGGCGGCAGGCCCAGGCAGGTGGCGGCCTCGATATATTCCTTGCGCCGCTCCACCAGCGCGGCGCTGCGCGTGGTGCGGGCGTAGTAGGCCCACTGCACCGCCACCAGCGCAATCACGATATTGCCCAGGCCCGGGCGCAGGAAAGCCAGCAGGATCAGCGCCAGCAGGATCGGCGGGAACGACAGCTGCAGGTCGGCCACGCGCATGATGACGGCCTCGGTGCGCCCGCCCAGGAAGCCGGCCAGCAGGCCGAGCGTGGCCCCCAGCAGCAGCGCGATCACGGTGCTGACCACGCCTACGCCGATGCTGATGCGCAGACCGTACATCACCGCCGACAGGATGTCGCGGCCCTGCTCGTCCGAACCCAGCAGGAAGGTCATGCCGTTGCCGGCCTGCTCGCCCGGCGCCAGGCGCGCGTCGAGCACGTCCAGCGTCGCCAGGTCATAGGGGTTCTGCGGCGCCAGCCACGGCGCGAAGATGGCGATCAGGATGATGATGACCAGCGTGGCCAGTCCGGCCACGGCAATCTTGCTGGAGAAGAACTCCGCGGCAAAGCGCCGCCACGGCGATTGTTCGCGCGCCGCGGCGGGCGGCGGCGTCTTGTCCTCTTGTTCGGCAGATACGGCACTCATGGCTCAGCCCTTGTTGTCGGCAATGCGCACGCGCGGATCGAGCATGCTGTAGATGATGTCCACCACCAGGTTGATCAGGATAAACAGCGTCACGATCACCATCAGGTAGGCGACGATCACCGGCCGGTCCAGCAACTGGATCGAGTCGATGATGAGCTTGCCCATGCCGGGCCAGGCGAAGATGGTCTCGGTCACGATCGCAAAGGCGATGATCGAGCCGAACTGCAGCGCGATCACCGTGACAATCGGGATCAGGATGTTCTTCAGCACATGCACGCCGACGATGCGCGTGTTCGACAGGCCCTTGGCGCGCGCGAACTTGACGTAGTCCTGCATCATCGCCTCCTGCGTGCCGGCGCGCGTGAGCCGGATCACCATGGCGATATTCAAGAGCGACAGCGTCACCGCCGGCAAGATCAGGTGGCGGATGCCGTCGGCGGTCAGGAAGCTGAGCGGGATGCCGAGCACGCGCACGGTCTCGCCGCGTCCGTTGGAGGGCAGCCAGCCGAGCTGCACCGCGAACACCATGATCAGCATCAGCCCGACCCAGAAGGTGGGCAGCGAGAAGCCCAGGATCGATACCGCCATGATCGACTTGCCGGCGATGCCCTTGGGCCGCAGCCCGGCCCACAGGCCCAGCGGGATGCCCAGCACGATCGCCAGCAGGATCGCGCAGATGGCCAGCTCCATGGTGGCGGGCATGCGCTCGAAGATCAGCTTGAGCGCTGGCGTGCCGTGCGCGAACGAGGTGCCCAGGTTACCTTGCAGCGCATTCTGCAGGAACACCCAGTACTGCTCCCACAGCGGCTTGTCCAGGCCCAGCGCCGCGATGGTGCGCTTGATGTCCTCCTGGTCGGCCTGCGGGTTGATCAGGATGTCGACGGGATTGCCGATGGCAAAGACGCCGAGGAAAACCAGCAGCGACATGACGAAGAGCACGACCACGCTCTGCATCAGGCGCCGGATGATAAAGACCAGCATAATCGAACCACTATCCTTTCGCGCGCGAATGCACGCGACGCCCGGGCCGCGCCGTGGCGCTTCCCGGGTGTGGCGCGGCAGCCATGCGCGGCACCGCAAACTCGGCCAGCAGACAATCCGCGGGCCGAGGCTCCTGTCTGAGCTGACCGGAGCTTACTGGGGCTTGAAGTTGTGCGCGTAGGTGCGCTCGTCGGTACGCGGCACGTAGACGATGCCCTTTTGCGTGGCCCAGGTGGTCACCTGCTGGTGGATCGGGACGATACCGCCATCGTTGATCGCGATTGCGGTGGCCTCCTGCAGCAGCTTGGAGCGCTCCTTGTCATCCACGGTGGACAGCGCCTTCTCCAGCACCACGTCCATCTTGGGGTTGCAGTACTCGCCCCAGTTGGTGGTGCCGAAACCCTTCTTGCTGTCCTCGCACGCCAGCAGCGCGCGCAGCGGCGAGCTGACCTCGCCGGTCTGCGCGCCCCAGCCCAGCAGCCCGAACGACCACTCGTGCTTGATGCCCTTGGACGAGTACGTCGCCATCGGCATGCCTTCGACCTTGGTGGCGATGCCGATGCGGGTCAGGTTCTGCGCAATCGTCTGCGCGATCTTCTCGTCGTTGACGTAGCGGTTGTTGGGCGTATGCAGCGTCACGCCGAAGCCGTTCGGGAAGCCGGCGTCGGCCAGCAGCTTCTTGGCGGCCTCGGGATCGTACTTGACCGTCTTCAGGTTGGGGTTGTAGCCGAACAGCGTCGGCGGCACCAGGTTGTTGGTCGGCTCGGACAGGCCTTCCATCAGGCGGTCCTTGATGCCCTGCCGGTTGATCGCCATGCTGATGGCATTGCGCACGCGCGCGTCCTTCAGCGGGTTCTTGTCCAGCGGTGCGCCTTCCTTGGTGGTGACGTAGGGCGACTTGTCGCGCTTGGCATCGAAATACAGGTAGATCACGCGGTGCGAGATCTTGGAGAAGAACGACAGCTTGGGATCCTGGCGCACCTTCGGCAGGTCAGGCGTGGGCACGTTCTCGATGGCCTGCACGTCGCCCGACAGTAGCGCCGCCAGGCGCGTCGCCGGATTGGGGATGAAGCGCAGCGTGACCTTGTCCCAGGCCGGCTTGGCGCCCCAGTAGTCGTTGTTGCGCACCAGCTCGACCCGGTCGTCGCGGGCGTAGCTGACGAACTTGAACGGCCCGGTGCCGACCATGCCCTTGCCCTGCGCGAAGTCATCCGAGCTCAGCCCCTGCGTGGCCTTCTTCTGCACGATGAAGATCGACGTGAGGTCGTTCAGCATCAGCGGATAGGGCTGGTTGGTGGTCAGCTGGATGGTGTACTTGTCGATGATCTTCTTGTTGACGATCGCCTTGGTGTAGACATCGAACTTGCCCGGGCTGTTCTGGATGGTGGCCGGGCGGTCCAGCGACCAGATCACGTCTTCCGCGGTCAGCTCGGAGCCGTCGTGGAACTTCACGCCCTTGCGGATCTTGAATTCCCAGGTGAGGTTGTTGACCAGCTTCCACGACTCGGCGAGGCCCGGGATGATGCGGCTGTCCGGGTCCATCTTGGTCAGCGAGTCAAAGATATGCTCGGAAACATTGATGTTGGAGAACAGGTTGTAGAAGTGCGGATCCATCGAGGTTGGCGGCGAACTCATGGCCAGTTTGAGGTCCGCGGCCTGGGCGGTGCCGGCAAGCGCCAGGCCAAGGGCCCCGGCTACCGCCACCACACCAATTGCCTTCTTGAAAGTGCGAAGGGACATCGCGCAATTCTCCCTGTAGGAAGTGAAGCAGACGTTTTAGGATCGGCAATGCGCCGCGGGTCACGCGGCGGCGCTGCGTTTTGGTGCGGTTTGGGGTGCGCTTGCGCATCACAAAGCGACGAAATTGCCGGCCGGGCACTTCAAGCATGAACTGTTCCAGCAGTGCGCATGTCGCGGCAATGCGGGGAAACCCACCCGCGCTGGCATATTGCACTGCGCCAACCGGGCAAGCGCGCAGGAAATCGCCGCATTTTGGCGCTTTGCGGAGAGGCATCGTATGATCGGGGTATCCAACGCTAACGCCCCTAACGTCCAGGGCAGCCAGGCATCATGAAGCTCATTCCCGAAATCCTGCAGGCACAAGCCGAAATCCGTGCGATCCGGCGCGACATCCACGCCCACCCGGAACTCTGCTTCGAAGAACAGCGCACCGCCGACGTGGTCGCGCAGAATCTGGAATCGTGGGGCATCGAAGTTCATCGCGGCCTGGGCACCACCGGCCTGGTGGGCGTGATCCGCAACGGCAACAGCCCGCGCACCATCGGGCTGCGCGCCGACATGGACGCGCTGCCGCTGCAGGAAGCGAACACCTTTGATCACCGCTCGCAGCACTCCGGCAAGATGCACGCCTGCGGCCACGACGGCCACACCGCCATGCTGCTCGGCGCGGCGCGCTACCTGGCGCAGCACAAGCCCTTCGACGGCTCCGTGCACCTGATCTTCCAGCCGGCCGAGGAAGGCGGCGGCGGCGCCCGTGAAATGATCAAGGACGGCCTGTTCGAGCGCTTTCCGTGCGACGCGGTGTTCGGCGTGCACAACTGGCCGGGCATGCCGGTCGGCACGTTCGGCACGCGCGCAGGCCCGCTGATGGCATCGAGCAACGAGTTCCGCATCGTGGTGCGCGGCAAGGGTGCGCATGCGGCCATGCCCAACAATGGCAACGACCCGGTCTTCACCGCGGCGCAGATCGTGTCGGCGCTGCAGGGCATCATCACGCGCAACAAGCGCCCGATCGATACCGCGGTGATCTCGGTCACGCAGTTCCACGCCGGCGACGCCACCAATATCGTGCCGGACCAGGCCTGGATCGGCGGCACGGTGCGCACGTTCACGGTGCCGGTGCTGGACCTGATCGAACGGCGCATGGAAGAAGTGGCGCGCGCGGTGGCGGCGGCGTTCGACTGCACCATCGAGTACGAATTCCACCGCAACTATCCGCCGACCGTCAACAGCGAGGCCGAAACCGGCTTTGCCACCGAGGTCGCCGCCGAACTAGTCGGGCCGGACAACGTCGACAGCAATGTCGAGCCCACCATGGGCGCCGAGGATTTCTCGTTCATGCTGCAGCACAAGCCCGGCTGCTACCTGTTCCTGGGCAACGGCGACGGCGGCCATCGCGACGCTGGCCATGGCATCGGGCCCTGCATGCTGCACAACCCGAGCTACGATTTCAACGACGAACTGCTGCCGGTCGGCTCGACGTTCTTCGTGCGGCTGGTGGAAAAGTGGCTGGCGCCTGCGTGACGTTACGTACCTGAGCACAGCACAACGATAACAAGAGGGGAGCATCCGGATGGGCCGCCTGGCGCTGGATCGCGAAACAGCGCGCAGCTTCGCGCGCGTGGCGCTGGACAATATCCTGCGCCGCTATCCATACAAGCTGGACCACATGATGGCCAGCGCCGGTGACCTGGCCGAACCGGCGGCCTGGCATCCGGTCTTCTGCGGCAGCTACGACTGGCACTCCAGCGTGCACATGCACTGGTTGCTGGTGCGGCTGCTGGCGCTGTCGCCGGACCTGGAGGAGGCGCCGCGCATCCGCGCAACGCTGGATGCCCAGCTGCGCCCAGAGCACATCGCGGTCGAACTGGCCTACTTCCAGCGGCCCCATTCGCGCACCTTCGAGCGCCCCTATGGCTGGGGCTGGATGCTGAAACTGCAGGCGGAGTTGCTGGTGCTGGCGCGGCAGGACGCCCAGGCAGCCACCTGGGCCGAGGCGTGCGCGCCGCTGGCATCGCACCTGTCACGGCAACTGGCGGATTTCCTGGATGCAGCGGTTTTCCCGGTGCGCACCGGCACCCATTACAACAGCGCCTTCGCCCTGGTGATGGCCATGGCCTATGCACGCACGCACCAGGACCTCACCTTGCGGCGCGCCATCGTGCGGCGGGCCCACCGCTGGTTCGGACATGATCAGAAATACCCGGCGCGGTATGAGCCCGGCGGCGATGAATTCCTGTCCGGCGGGCTGACCGAAGCCGTGCTGATGCACGCCGTGATGGACGGCTGCGCGTTTTCAGAATGGTGGGAGTTGTTCGTGCCGGGGCAGGTGGAACTGGCCAACTGGCTGACGCCGGTCGAAGTGACCAATCGCAGCGATCCCAAGACCTCGCACCTGGACGGACTCAATCTGTCTCGCGCCTGGTGCTGGCGCATGCTGGAGCCCGCCCTGCCCGACCCGCTGCGGCCGCTGGCCATCCGGGCCTGGTCGGACCATCTCGAATCGTCGCTGCCGCAGGCGGTCGAGGGCGAGTATGTATCGACGCACTGGCTGGCCTCGTTCGCGGTGCTCGCGCTGGCCGAGCCGATCGGCGGCTGACGGCGCCGCCAGCGTCCTTCAGTCCAGCGCGATGTCGCCGTACCAGGACTCGGCCTTGCTCTTGGTGTTGTCGGTATCGGTCATGATGCCCACGGCGATGACCCGGCCGGGGTCTGTCCCGAAGGCCTTGCGGTAGTCGGCGCGCAGGTCGCGCTCATGGCAACGCCACTCATTGGCGTGCTTCATGCCGCTATCCACCACGATCATGCGCACCCTGTCAGTGTGCGGATTTTTCACCACTGAGCCTTCCGCGCGCCGTCCGCCCCAGATATACATCAGCGTGGCGTAGGGCATTTCGCGGCCGGTGGTCAGCCGCGCCATCTCGTACATCAGCTGGTCTTTCAAGGACAATGCACCCTTGTCGCCGTCGAAGGCGACAAACAGGCGCAACGGCGAATCCTCGCGCGGGCCGTGGCTGTTGTCAGCGTTGCGGATAATGCCGCTGGTCTTCCAGGTCCAGCGCAGCATGCCGGCATCGCGATCGCGCAGCGGGACATACAGGCCGGAGGCTGAGCTCTCGGCCTGCGCATGGACGACCACGCGCTGGTCGACCTCTACCATCGAATAACGGGTGGGCGTCTTGTTGCGGTTGATGGTCCACGGCTGCCAGCCGACCGGCAACTGGCCGCGATGCGGTGAGACCGAGAACAACGGCAGCGTGGCCAGGGTCGGCGGCGGCGCGGCATCGGCGACTTCGCCGTCGTCACCCGCCTCGGCTTCCGCCGCACTGGTGTTGGCGGCAGCCAGCGGGTCGGGCGACGACACCGCAGGCAGCGCCGGGTCCGTCTGCGCTGCCACGTACGCGGTCATGCGCCTGGCGAACGTCTGGCAATCGATCGCGGAAGTGCCTGCCGTATTGGCCGTGTCATCCGAATGAACCGCGGAAACAGGGGGAGTGGATGCGCATCCTGCCAGCAGCAGCGCGCCGGCGGCGCCAGTCAAAACCAGCCGAAACACCTTGGCCGTCATGTAACCCCTCGAAACCCGAATCCGGACCTGCTCTGATGGCAAGGGTCCGGCTATTGCCCACTACTTGCTGCAAACACATGTTGCAACCGCCTTCGTGCCGCATGTGGGCACTTGGGTGTCGACCATAGCAGAAGGCGCGCAGTCCCGGAATGCTCGGCGACCCGCGTTGCGGCATGAAAACAACGAGGACGCGCATGCCTGCGCCGGCCACGGCATTTTCGCCGCGCCAAAGCAAAAACCCCCAGCCTTTTGGGCTGGGGGTTCTGCGGTATAAGAGCCTGGCGATGACCTACTTTCACACGGGTATCCGCACTATCATCGGCGCGGAGCTGTTTCACGGACCTGTTCGGGATGGGAAGGGGTGGTTCCAGCTCGCTATGGTCACCAGGCATAAGGGGTTGCAGCGCTGAGGTTGAGGTCAACGCTGCGAATAGGGATGTAGTTGGGGTTGTGCGTCTTGTGTCAACTGTTTCGGCACAGTCACGATCACACACCAGGCAAAACACACTGGTTATAGGATCAAGCCTTACGGGCAATTAGTACTGGTTAGCTTAACGCATTACTGCGCT